>JAHYJF010000283.1 GCA_019428955.1 Burkholderiaceae bacterium | reverse complement strand
CTTGAATGCAATCGGGATGTTGGTCACGTTGGTGGCCGCGCCGCCGGTATAGGTGGCGAGTGTCTCGCCTTTCCAGGCATCCGCCCCGTCAATGCCCAGGTTGTACACGGCGATGCGGTCGCCGGCCCGCATATCGATACCCGGGCCGAGCACATCGAAGCTGTCGTCGGCCGCCGTGAAATCGAGGATGTCGCCGCCGCCCTGCGAACGGTAACGTCCGCCGCTACGGGTGGCGAGAAACTCCAGATAAACCACGCTACCCACCGTGGTAACCCGCACGCTGTTCGGCAGCGCCAGCCGGATATCCCGTGCCATCCGGCGCAGTGCGGTGTCGGCCGTGTCAGTCAGGCGCGCACGGCGATCCTGGGCGACATAGCTGTCCAGCGGAACGCGCAGGAACAGCGCCACCATCGAACCGACGATGCCGGTGATCGCGATGACGATGATCATCTCGATCAGGCTGAAGCCGGCGTGATCAGAAGTTCGGCGCATATCGGGTTCGGTAGCCGGAGAGGCTGACGCTGTGGTTGCCCGGGCCGGTGACGGTGACGGTGACGAGCAGGGTTTCACCAGCGGGAATGCCGTTGAAGGCGCCGGCCGGCTGCACCCGGATTGCAGCAGTGTAGCCCCCAAGCCCAGTCACGGCATTGCCGCTGAGATCGACGATGCCAGCCATCATGGAAAAACCGTTGTAGTCGTTGACGTTGTCGTAGGGCGTGAGGTTGGAATAGCGGTCTTCCACGCCTTCCGCCCCCATGCCTTCAGGCGTCGTTGCACACCCTGCGGGACCAATGGCAGAACTGGTCGCGGTCTCGGCCTGCGCATCATCCGGATCGCAATACGTGTAGGGCTTGGCCAGCACTTCCTCGAGCAGCGATTCGGCGATGGCGAGCGCCTGCTTCTGCACCATGGGATCGGCGCTGGACCGCGCGTTCAGGCTGTAGACCGACAACACCCCGCTCACCGCGATGCCCACCACCACGATGAACACCAGCAGTTCGATCAGGCTGAGGCCGCGCTGATCAGTCGTGCACATAGCCGGTTTCCTGCTCGACCAGCACATGGTGCGTGCCGCTGCCGTTGACCTGGATATCGAGCTGGGCCGCGATGTCCGGGCGCCCGCCCGCATCAAACGTCAGTACCGCGAGCGAGCTGGCAATCGTCACCCCGCCCGGCGCTGTGACCGTGTAGGGCTTTTCGCCGCCCGGCCCGGGTGCCTGGCTGGCGGTCGCACAGGGGGCAATAGGGTCGTAACAAAGGGTGGCCTCGCTGGCCGTCAGGTGCACGGAGACATCGCGACGCTGGGATACAGCGAGCTTCTGCGCGAAGCGCACCGTGGCCGCGAGCTGGTCGGCAAAGCCGCGGGTATCGAAACTGGAGCGGCCGATCATGCGCGGCACGGCCACCGCCGCGAGGATGCCGGCGATGACCATCACCAGGATCAGTTCCACCATGGTAAAACCGCGGCTCGAGCCGCGGTTCAAATTAAACATGATCAGGTTGAATTAACAGCCCACGGTGTTAATAGCGCTGATTGCTGGTGCAGCACCCACTGCTGCTGCCGTATAAGTAAAGGAACAGGTAGCCACAGCGGCGCCACCGTTCACTCGTATCGTCATAATGGTTCCTGCCTGGGCAATGCTATAACCCTCAGACGCCAAGGTTGTATTAGCTGCTGCCACAGTGGTGGGGTTAGGAAAGAACGTCGAGGTTAGACCCGTTGCGTTGACAATGCCAAGAACAGTCGCTGCAGGATAAGTGTTTGCGACCTGAACCCGGCCGTTTTCCGTACAGATCGCAGTTACGTTGTTTGCCGGGTTAACACCAAAACCCACGTCAACCGGGCAGTTGACCGTATCCGGGACCTGGCCCCGCGCCAGCGCTGCACCATGAATCATCGCCGACGCCGCCAACACCGCGCCCCGTGCCGCATTCAGCTTGGCAATGCGCGCATCGCGCTGGATGTTGGTGAAGCGCGGCAGCGCCACCGCGGCGAGAATGCCGAGGATGACGATGACGACGATGAGTTCGATCATGGTAAAGCCGTGCTGTCTTGTTTTCATTGCGTTCTCCGCTTATTTGAATGAGGTTTGTCTGCCAGCGTCGCCGCGGCGACCCACGGAAGCTATTACGGCGCAGCAACGCAAGGGCTTGAACGAAAAGACAAGTTTTCGATAAATATTTACTTGATGGCCACGCTGGCGAGATCCCACATCGGCAGAAACACGCCGAGCGCCAGCACCAGGACGATGCCGCCCATGGCGACGATGACGATGGGTTCGATGCGGGCGGCAAGTGTCTTGATTTCGTAGTCCACCTCGCGCTCGTACATGTCGGCGACTTCCTGCATCAGTTCGTCGACGCTGCCGGTTTCCTCGCCGACGGCAATCATCTGCAGCACCACCGGATTGAACACGGCCGCGGTCTGCGCGGTGCGCAGGATGGATTCGCCGCGCTCGATGCCGTTGCGCATCTGCTCGACGCGCGAGGCGATCCAGGCGTTGTCGGTGACTTCGGCCACCACCGAGAGCGCCTGCGCCGCGGGAATACCGCTTTTCAGGGACAGCGCCAGGGTGCGGGCGAAACGGGCGAGCGTGCTGCGCAGGATGATCGAACCGGTAAGCGGCAATCGAAGCTTGAAGCGGTCCCATATCAGGCGTCCAGCGTCGGTGGCACGCCACACGCGGAACCCCGCCACGGCCAGCACCAGGCCCGCAAGCATGAACCAGCCGTAGGCCAGGGTGATGCGCGAGGTTTCGATGAGGATTCTTGTCATCAAAGGCAGTTCGGCGCCGAGGCCGGCATAGACCTTGGCAAAAGCCGGGATGACGAACACGTTGATGACCGCAACCGCGACCACCATGGCGATCATGACGAAGCTCGGGTAGCGCAGGGCTTCCTTGATGCGGGCGCGGGTTTCGCGTTCGAATTCGAGGTGTTCGAACATCCGCAGGAAGATCTCGTCGAGGCGCCCGGTCGCCTCGCCGACCCGCACCATCGCGACGTAGAACGGGGTAAAGACCTCGGGATGCTGTCGCATGGCGCTCGACAGGTCGCGTCCGGCCTCGAGCGATTCCTTCAGCGACGTGATCATCCGCGCGAGCGCGGCATTGGTGGTCGACTCGATCAGGCCCGACAGCGAGCGCAGGATGGGCACGCCGGAACGCATCAGGGTATAGAGCTGACGCGAAAACAGTTGCACATCGATGGGTTTGACGGTGGGGGCGAACAGGCTCAGGCCACCTGATCCGCCATTACGGCGCTCGGACTGGCTGGTTTCCTGGATGGTGACGGGCGAAATGCCACCCCGCATCAGGCTGGTCGCACACTCGGCCGCACTTTCGGCCTCGAGGAAGCCCTGCATTTTCTCGCCGCCCTGGGTGCGACCGGTATACGCAAAGCGCTGCATCAGCTTGTCTCATCCTGGGCGCTTGCCCGCATGGCCTCGGCCAGCGAGGTCACGCCCGTCCATGCCAGCGCAATGGCCTGATCACGCAGGCCCTGGCCGACCATGGCCTTGCGCGCCGCAGCGACAAATTCGGCGGGGCTGTTGCGGGCCAGGCTTTCGGCCAGCACGGTATTGATTTCGAGCAACTCGTGAATGGCGCGCCGCCCGGCATAGCCGGTGCCATGGCAGCGATCACAGCCCTGTCCCGCGACATAAGCGGCTTCGGTTTGATCGTCGGCATGCGCCCGTCCGAGCCAGACCTGCTCCTGCGGCGTCACGGCATGCGGCGCCTTGCAGTTGCCGCACACCTTGCGCACCAGCCGTTGCGCCAGCACGCCCTGCACCGACGTCGCAACCATGAAGGCGGGGACGCCCATGTCGAGCAGGCGCACCGGAGTGGACGCGGCATCGTTGGTGTGCAGCGTGGACAGCACCAGGTGGCCCGTCATGGCGGCCCTGAGCGCGATCTGTGCGGTGTCCGGATCGCGCATTTCGCCGACCAGGATGACGTCCGGGTCCTGGCGCAGGATGGCGCGCAGCACCCGGGAAAAGCTGAGGTCGATCTTTTCGTTGGCCTGCACCTGGTTGACGCCGGCCAGGCGGTACTCTACCGGGTCCTCCACCGTGATGATCTTGGTGCCCGGGTCGTTGAGCTCGCCCAGCGCGGCGTAGAGGGTGGTGGTCTTGCCGCTGCCGGTGGGGCCGGTGACCAGCACCAGGCCGTTGGGACGATGC
>JAHYJF010000282.1 GCA_019428955.1 Burkholderiaceae bacterium | reverse complement strand
GCGGCGTCGTCGAGCATCGATTCCGCCAGCGAACCGAGCGGGGCCTGCAGCGCCGCAGCCGACGCACTGCTGCGGCGGCTGGGGTCGTAGAGCACCGCGCCGTCGGTTCCGACGCTCAGCACCTGCCCGGTGCGCGTCCGCGCCCCGGGTGGTGCTTCCTTGGCCACGCTGATGGCACTGGCGTGCCATTGCAGAAGGTCGTTGAAGAACTTCTCGCGCTCTTCCTTGGTGATCGTGGTCGCCTGCAAGCCGCGCATCAAGCCTCCGATCAGCCGCGGCAACATCGACGCCAGGAGCGAGATTTCATCGGGGCTCTTGGGCGCAACGCTCCAGAGCAGCTGTTCACAGAGGGCAATCATTTCCTCAAAGTCGGAGTCCATCGCATTGGGCCGCATACGGGCGTCGGCCATCACCTGGGCCCACCAATCGTCGAGGAAATCACGGGCGAATTCCGGCGTCGCTTCGTCCCAGCGGGCCCTGATCTCTGAGCGTGCTGCATCCTGGGCCACCGCCAGCGTCTCGGCGCGCTGCGCCTCGCGCGTCAGTTCGGCGAGTTGGGAAGCGCGGCGCTCGGATTCAGCGAACGAGATGAGATCGACGCGCCGCAGCGCGCTTTCGAATACCGCCAGGTCGCGGTCGAAATCGGCCAGGATTGCGTCGACGATCTCGCGCAAGCCAACCAGGAGCGGAGAATCCTGCCCGATCTCCGAATCAGGATCGGTCGCCAGTTCGGAAATACGGTCGATGAGCCGACGCATCGGGTGCTGGCGGCGGGCGAAAAAACTCCGGTCCAGCAACGCGGCCTTGACCGCAACCACCTGCAGGCGCAGCAGTTGCTGTTTGACCAGATCGGGGACGAGCCGATCCTGATAAATATAGTCGAACACCATCCCGACGATCTCGACCGTCATCTGGTCGAGCGAACTGCCTTTGCTGTGGGCCTGCTCGAGCAGTTCCTCGAGCAACGCGCCGCTCACCGCGACTTCGCCGGCGGCAAACTGCTGCAGCGAGTCGATCGCCTCGACCAGCGGCGGCTCCGCCGCCGGTAGCGGCAAGTCAGCGACCCCGAAGGCCTGGGGATCGGAGAGAATCCGGGCCGCTTCGCGTCGGGCATCGCCGCGTCCTTCCTGGAGCTGGCGTACCAGGTCCTCGAAGGTTTCAAGCAACTGCATTTGCTGCACGCCCTGCCCAGAAACGGAGCCGCCCCCATGCTCGGAGCCACCCGCGCCTGGCGCAGCCCCGGCCGGCGCTTCGGACCCGACCTTCGGCCGTGGCGTCTGGGCGCGGCTGACCACCGCTCGCGGTTTGATCCGCGACAGCACCCGGTTCGATTTTAGGGTCTCATTGACGTTGACGTAGACCCGGCTCAGCCCCGAGGAGACATATGGCTCGAAGGCCTCCAGCAGCGCCGATTGCACCTCGGAGCTCGCAGCCAGGCTGTTGATCGCGTACCTGAGAGCCTCGAAAACTGCCTCCGGGGAGGCAGGATGACGGCCCTCTTCGAACCAGTCTCTGTCGACCAGCGCCGCCAGCCTGGCCCTCACGCCGAGCACTTCGTCGGGATCGAGCTTGCTGCTCGATCGGCTCACGATTCGCGTCACCGCCAACCGGTTTTCAACCTCTTGCTCGTCAACCAGGGCCAGTTCGCTGTCAAGGTCCATCCCGGCGACGTGGGGAGCGGCGCGGTTGAACATGCGGCGCTCAAAAACGTCGACGAAGGAGCGCCGGAAGCGCAATTCGATCTCGGGCCGGTGCTGGCGCACCAGCGAAACGGCTTCCAGCAGAATTGCCTGCTCCTCGCGCTTGGTCTTCTTGAGCGCGAGGGCGGTCAACTCGTCGCTCATCTTCTCGAGCGCCTCCGAAATCGCCCGCGACATGCGCGAAACGACGATTTCGCGACAGTCCTCGAGCAACTCGAAGCGCCGCCGAGAATCGACCGGAGCGTCGGACTCGTCATCAATGATCGGCGATTCGGCAGGCATGGGAGCCATCTTTGGGTACGGTGAACCGGATTGAGTGGAGCCTAAGGCGCGCCTCGAGGCTGGTCAACCACCAGCCTCGAAGAGCCGCCGGGAGCGCGTCTTTTCCCGACAGACGGCATAAAACGCCCCCTTTAGAGCAACGTCGGGCTAACGTTCGGCATTTGCGTCAAGCACTGCCCAGGCGCTCATATTGACGATCCGCCGCACGGTCGCGGACGGGGTCAGGACGTGGACCGCCCGCGCTGCGCCCAGCAACACCGGGCCAACCGCCGCGTTGTGGCTGGCGGCGGTCTTGAGCAGGTTGTAGGCAATATTGGCCGCGTCCAGATTCGGCATAACCAGCAGGTTGGCCGGCCCCTGCAGGGCCGAACGCGGCATTATCAGTGCCCTGATGGCCGGGTCGAGCGCGCTGTCGCCGTGCATTTCGCCGTCGATCTCGAGATGCGGGGCCCGGGCACGCACCAGCTTCAGCACCTCGCGCATCTTGCTCGCCGAGGGATGGTTGGAGGTGCCGAAGTTGGAGTGCGACAGCAGCGCGGTCTTGGGGATCACCCCGAACCGGCGCAGCTCTTCGGCGGCAAGCACCGTCAGGTCGGCCAGTTGTTCGGCGCTCGGATCGTTGTTGACGTGGGTATCGACGATCGTAACCTGCCGACCGTCCATCATCAGCGTATTCATCGCCCCGTAGGTCGAAGCGCCCGGGCGCATGCCGATCACCTCGTCGATGGCCTTGATGTGGGCCGAGAACGGCCCGAAGGTCCCGCAGATCATGGCGTCGGCATCATCGCGGGCCACCATCATCGCTCCAATCAGCGTGTGCCGCCGGCGCATCTCGACCTTGGCATATTCCTCGGTGACACCGCGCCGCTCGGTGCGCTGGTGGTAATCCTGCCAGTAGTCGCGGTAGCGTGGGTCGGAGGCGATATTGGTCACCTCGAAATCGACCCCGGCCCTGAGGCGCAAGCCGAACATCTCGATGCGTTTCTCGATGACCGCCGGGCGGCCGATCAGGATCGGACGGGCAATGTTCTCGTCGACCATCACCTGGGTGGCGCGCAGCACCCGCTCGTCCTCGCCTTCGGCATAGACCACCCGCTTGCGCGTTGCTTCGCGAGCCGCCGCGAAGATCGGTTTCATGAAGTTGCCCGAGTGATAGACGAACTGCTCGAGCTGGTGCCGGTAGGCCTCCATGTCGGCGATTGGGTGCTGGGCCACGCCGCAATCCATCGCGGCCTTGGCAACGGCCGGCGCGATCTTGACGATCAGCCGGGGGTCGAACGGCCGGGGGATCAGGTACTCGGGACCAAAGGACAGCGCCTGACCACCGTAGGCGGCTGCCACCACATCGGAGTTCTCGGCCCGGGCCAGTTCGGCCACCGCGTGGACCGCGGCGATCTCCATCTCGCGGGTGATCGTGGTGGCGCGCACGTCGAGCGCGCCCCGGAAGAGAAACGGGAAACAGAGGACGTTATTGACCTGGTTGGGGTAGTCGGTGCGGCCGGTGGAGATCACCGCGTCGTCGCGCACCGCCTTGACATCCTCGGGCATGATCTCCGGGTTCGGATTGGCCAGCGCGAAGATGATCGGTTGCGCCGCCATCTTGGCCACCATCTCGCGCTTGAGCACCCCGCCGGCGGAGAGTCCGAGGAACAGGTCGGCATCATCGATGATCTCAGCCAGGGTACGCGCCGAAGTGTCCTGGGCGAAGCGCTCCTTGTCGGGATCCATCAACTCCTTGCGGCCCTGGTAGACGACCCCGGCGAGATCCGCTACCCAGATGTTACCGATCGGCATCCCAAGATCGACCAGCAGGTCGAGGCAGGCCAGCGCGGCGGCGCCGGCGCCCGAGCAAACCAGTTTTACCTCGGTGATCTTCTTTCCGACCACGTGCAGTCCGTTGAGCATCGCCGCGCCGACCACGATGGCCGTGCCGTGCTGGTCGTCGTGGAACACCGGGATATTCATCCGCTTGCGCAGCTTGCGCTCGACCTCGAAGCAGTCGGGAGCCTTGATGTCCTCGAGATTGATGCCGCCGAAAGTCGGCTCCAGCGCCGCGATCACTTCGATCAGGCGGTCGACGTTCGGTTCGTTGATTTCAAGGTCGAAGACGTCGATGCCGGCAAACTGCTTGAACAGCACGGCCTTGCCTTCCATCACCGGCTTGGACGCGAGCGGACCGATGTTACCCAGGCCCAGCACCGCCGTGCCATTGGTGACCACTGGCACCAGATT
>JAHYJF010000006.1 GCA_019428955.1 Burkholderiaceae bacterium | reverse complement strand
CGAGCTCCGGTTCACACTGGACGTGCGCACCGATGAAGCCAACGTCGCAAAGCTGCGCGCGCAGATGGCGCGCGACGAGGCGGCACTGGCCGACGCCCGGCGCCAGCTGGCGCGCAGCCGGGACCTGCTGGCGAAGAATTTCGTCAGCCAGGCCGGCGTGGACTCGGCGCAAGCCCAGGTCGATTCGCAGACCGCGCTGGTGGCGGTCGATCGCGCAGCGCTCGACGCCGCGCGCGTCACCCTCGACTACGGCCGCATCACCGCCCCAAGCGCCGGCAGGGTCGGCGGCGTGTCGATTTTCCCGGGCAGCGCGGTCCAGGCCAACATTACGCCCCTGGTCACGATCACCCAACTCGACCCGATCGATGTCTCTTTCAGCGTGCCCCAAAGCTACCTCGGGGACGTTATCAACGCCCTCAAGGGACCAGGTGCGGTGGTTAGCGCCACCCTGCCGGGGGCGACCACCACGCTGACGGGCCGCCTGCAATTCGTCGACAGCTCGGTTGACGCCGGATCGGGAGCCATCAGGGTCAAGGCCCGGTTCGATAATCGCGACCAGACCCTCTGGCCCGGCGCGTTTGTCAAGGCTGCCCTGACGGTCAGGACCATGAAGGATGCGCTGATCGTGCCTGAGGCCGCGATCGTGCAGAACCCGCGCGGCACCATCGTCTACACGGTTGAAAATGACAAGGCAGTCTTGCGCAAGGTCGAGGTGCTCGCGTCCCAGGCCGGCGAGGCGGCGGTTAGCGGCGTCGCGGCCGGAGATCGGGTGGTACTCGACGGCCGCCAGAACCTGCGCCCCGACGCCGCGGTCGTGGAACGCACCGGCAAGCCCGGCGCCAATCCCGATGGTGTTGGCGTGGCTCCGGCCGGCACCAAACCCCGCGCCAAGAAAGCGCCGTGAACCTCTCCGAGATCTTCATTCGCCGTCCGGTCATGACGGTGCTGCTCAACGCCGCCATGGTGGCTGCGGGCGTGATCGGCTATCTGAACATCCCGGTGGCCGCACTGCCGAGCTACGATCGGCCGATCATTACCGTTTACGCCGCATTGCCGGGAGCCGGGCCCGAAACCATGGCCAGCTCGGTCGCGCTGCCGCTCGAGAAGCAATTCCAGACCATCCCGGGGCTGAGCCTGATCAGTTCGATCAGCACGCTGGGCAGAACCTCGTTGACGCTCGAATTCGACGACGGTCGCGACATCGATAGCGCTTCGCTCGATGTTCAGGCGGGGCTGCTGCGCGCGCAGCGCAGCCTGCCGCAAGACATGACGATCCCGCCGTCCTACCGCAAGGTCAACCCGGCCGATGCCTCGATCCTGCTGATCGCGATGACCTCGCCGGCGCTGTCGATGTCGGACCTGCAGGACTTCGCCGAGCACGTCATTTCGCCGACGCTATCAACGGTCGACGGGGTCGCGGAAGTAAACATCTACGGCGCCAAGCGCTTCGCGGTCCGGGTGCGGGTGCGCCCCGATGCGCTCTCGGCGCGCAACATCGGCTTCGACGAGCTGTCGGCGGCGCTGCGCGCGGCCAACGTCAACACCCCGATGGGCACGCTCGAGGGCGAGAAGCAGATGCTGACGCTGCAGGCCAACCAGCAGCTGCGCAACGCCGCCGAATTTGCCGAACTGATCATCAGCAGCCGGGGCGGCAATACCGTGCGGCTCAAGGACGTCGCCGATGTCGAGGACAGCCTGGAGCGCTTCCAGACCCAGGCCAACTTGAACGGCGAGCCCTCGATAACGCTCGCCATCCGGCGCCAGCCTGGAGCCAACACCGTGCGGGTGGTCGACGCGGTTCGCGCGATGCTGCCGGCGCTCAAGGAACAGATGCCGCAGTCGGTGCAATTGACGCCCATCAACGATCGCTCGGTGTCGGTGCGCGATGCCATCCACGACGTTAGCCTGACGCTGATGGGCACGATCGCGCTGGTGGTGATGGTGATCTTTCTGTTCCTGCGCCGCCTGGTGGCCACGGTGATTCCGACCCTGTCGCTGCCGGTCTCGCTGGTCGGGGCCGTGGCGCTGCTGTGGGGACTAGGCTACAGCCTGGACAACATCTCGCTGCTGGGCCTGACGATCTCTGTCGGGCTGGTGGTGGACGACGCGGTCGTGATGCTCGAGAACATCGTCCGCCACGTCGAGAATGGCGTGCCCCCGTTGCGGGCCGCGCTGCGCGGTTCGCGTGAAGTTGGTTTCACGATCATCTCGATTTCGTCATCGCTCGTGGCGGTGTTCATCCCGATCTTCTTCATGCCGGGAGTGATCGGACTGCTGTTTCACGAGTTCGCCGTCGCGGTCGGGCTTGCGATCCTGGTGTCGGCCTTCGTTTCGCTGACCCTGGTGCCAATGATGGCGGCGCGCTTTCTCACCGACGAGGCTCACAAGAAACCACCGGGCCTGGTGGTGCGAACGTTTGAGCGGATCTTCAATTCGGTGCTGGCCGTTTACACCCGCACGCTCGATTTCGCATTGGCGCATTCCAAGGCCGTGCTGCTGATCGGGCTGCTTACTTTCGTTGCCACCGCCTGGCTGTTCGTCACGATACCCAAGGGTTTCTTCCCCGAGGAAGACATCGGGCAGATCATCGCCAGCACCGAGGCCGCCGAGGACGTCTCCTTCACCGAAATGGTGCGGCTGCAGGACCAGGCGGCAACGATCGTGCGCGCCAATCCCAACGTCGCCGCGGTCAGCTCGTTCAATGGCGGTTTCGGGGCGCAGAACACCGGCCGCATGTTCATCACGCTCAAGGACCAGCGTGAGCGCAAGCCGATGAAGCAGGTGGTCGAGGGGCTGCGCCGCGACCTGCGCAAGGTCGCCGGGATCAACGTCTTCATGCGCCCGATCCAGAACCTGCAGCTCGGCGGGCGCTCGAGCAAGGCCCAGTACCAGTACATCCTGCGCAGCGTGCGCGCCGACGAGATCAACGACTGGGCCGGCAAGCTGCAGGAGAAGCTGCGCGCCGACCCGATCTTCCGCGATGTCACCAGCGATTCGCAATTGCGCGGCCTCGAGGCGCGGCTGACGATCGACCGCGAGCGCGCCAATACGCTGGGGGTTTCGATCGACACGATTCGCTCGGCGCTCTACAGCGCGTTTGGCGAGCGCCAGGTCTCGACCATCTACCTGCCGACCGACAGCTATCAGGTGATCATGGAAGTCGCGCCGGAGGCCAAGCGTGACGAAAGCGCGTTCAACGACATCAAGGTGCGCTCGTCGACCGGGGCACTGGTGCCGCTGTCGAGCTTCACCACGGTCTCGCGCGGGGTCGGCCCGTCGGCGATCAACCACGTCGGCCAGCTCCAGGCGGTGACGGTATCCTTCAACCTCGCGCCGGGGGCGGCGCTGGGCGACGCCACCGCGAAGATCGACGAGGCGCGCGCGGCGCTCCAGATGCCGTCGTCGATCATCACCAGCTACGGCGGTGACGCCGCCGTCTTCCAGAGCTCGCAGGGCAGCCAGGCAGTGCTGATCATCGGCGCCCTGCTGGTGATTTACGTGCTCCTCGGCGTGCTCTACGAGAGCTTCATTCACCCATTGACGATCCTGGCTGGCCTGCCGTCGGCCGCGGTCGGCGCACTGGCCACGCTGATGATCTTCGGCCAGGACCTGACGCTGATCGCGACCGTCGGCATCCTGCTGCTGATCGGCATCGTCAAGAAGAACGCGATCATGATGATCGACTTCGCACTCGACGCCCAGCGCGCTCAGGGAATGGCTCCGACGGAGGCAATCCGCAGCGCCTGCCTGCTGCGTTTCCGGCCGATCATGATCACCACCCTGGCAGCCATGATGGGGGCTTTGCCGATCGCGCTGGGCATCGGTGCCGGCGCCGAGCTGCGCCAGCCGCTGGGCCTGGCGGTGGTGGGCGGACTGGTGTTCTCCCAGGCCGTCACGCTCTACCTGACACCAGTGCTCTATCTTTCGCTCGACCGTTTCAGCGGCAGCGGGCCGATCACAATCACTGAGGACGGTACATTGTCCTGACCACGCCGGTGGTTCGCGAAGGCTTGTCGATATGACTTCGATCGTTGTGATGGGTGTTGCAGGTTGTGGCAAATCGACCCTCGGGGCCGAGCTTGCCCGCGTCCTCGGGTGCCCTCTGATCGAGGGCGACGAGTTCCATCCGAGCGCCAATGTGGCGAAGATGCGCTCGGGCGTCCCGCTCGACGACGCTGACCGGCACGGCTGGCTCGCGGCGCTGGGCACGGAAATGCGGAGCTACCCCGATGGCGCGGTGCTGGCCTGTTCGGCTCTCAAGCAAGCCTATCGCGACCAGCTCCGAGAGGCGGCGCCGGGACTGCTCTTCGTCTATCTCGAACTAAGCCCGGAAGAAGCGACCCGGCGCCTCGAAATTCGCGCCGAGAAACATTTCTTCCAGGCCAACCTGGTCGCCAGCCAGTTCGAGACGCTGGAGGAGCCGCTCGCGGAACCAGACGTCCTGGCGCTCGATGCGACGCTGCCTCTGGCCGAACTCACGCGACGCGTGATCGAGTGGCTCGAGACGGCAGCGAAATGACCCCCGCCACCACCGTGTGGCAGACTTCTGCGCTGATCGTCGAGGAGAAATGCAATGCACCGCTGGAGCGCTGTTGCGCTGTCCGCTGGCCTGTGCCTGAGTGCCGTTGCGGCCCGGGAAACCGTCGCCGATCGCTGGAACCTGGCTGACGTATACCCATCGGCGCAGGCCTGGCAGGCCGACGCAGACCGGCTCGGCAGGCAACTCGCCGAATTCGGACGCTGCCAGGGGCATCTCGGCGACAAGGCGGCGCGATTGCTAGAGTGCCTGGACCTGCGCGCCGAGCTGACCAAGCGCTTGCTGCGCCTGCGTCTGTTTGCGAACGAGCAACTGGCCCAGGACACCGGCTCGGCGACCGGCCTCGCGCTCAACCAGAAGGCGGATTTGCTGGCCAACCGGGGACAGTCGCTGGATGAATACCTATCCGCGAGCGCGCAAGCAATCCGGGGCGTACATGGCGGGCTACGCCTACGACGTGCACCCCTACGTGCTGATGAACTACAACGAGGCGTTACTGCTGGAGCGCATGCTCAAAGCCGCCAGCAGCGACGACGAGCGCGTGTACTACCTCGGCCACGCGCTCGAGAACCTGCGCGGGACGTTCTTTCGCCAGGCCATGTTTGCCGAGTTCGAGCGGCGGATCCATGCCGCGGTGGATGCCGGCCAATCGCTCACCGCGGAGCAACTGTCAAAGGACTACTGTGCGCTGCTCAAGCGCTACCATGGGGTCGCCGAAGGAGTGATAAGCATCGACGATAACTACTGCGTCGAATGGGCGTACATCCCGCACTTCTACAGTTCGTTCTACGTGTATCAGTACGCCACCGCCATTGCCGCCAGCTCGCTGTCTGCCGAACGGGTGGTCAATGGTGAGCGGGGAGCATTGGAGCGTTATCTCGATCTGCTGCGCGCGGGCGGTTCCAACGACCCCTACGAACTCGTCAAAGCTGCCGGCGTCGAGCTCGCCAGCCCCGCGCCGTACCAGTCGCTGGTGGCGCGGATGAACCGCATCATGGACGAAATCGAAACGATCCTGGCCAGGAGGGGCTGAGTTCGTAACGCGTCACAAACATCGCGCGATCATCAATCGCATAGCCGGGCAGCGACCCGCTCGCCTGGGTGGCGTGGCAGGTCGCCGAGTGCTCGCGTGTTTCAGTACTTGACCTTGATCTTGTCCACTTGTTCCTTGGTGATGGCCGGCACGTCACCCTTCGCCTTCCAACGATTCAGGTTCCAGGCGTCCGGCCCCACCCACTCCTTGAACAGGGCCAGGTTCTTCTGCCGTTCTTCCTCGGAACTGCCCAGGCGTTTATACATGTTGCCCGCCTTGCCACCAGCGTTCTTGCCGTCGTCGAGCCTTCTCATCAGGGCCCCGGTGTCAGGCCAGCCAACATAGAAAATCAGATCCGCATAGCTGTCCATCCTCGGCCCCAAGGAATCGGCCTCGAACTTCGCCTTGTTCTCGTTGAAGTCACCGAGATAGGGTGACTCGGCCCCGTGACAGTATCCGCACTTGGCCTTGAACAGCGGCGCGATATCCTTGCGATAAGTCACATCCGCCGCCAGAACTGGGCTCGAAATACCGAGCACCAAACAAGCCGCCATCATGTTGCGTAACATCAGTCTCCCCCCATTTATCGTCTATTGAAGTCGGGCAATCACCGTGCGTCGGCCAGTGCGCCGCCCGTTCGTTCTGGTTGCCAAAGATTGCACCCGGCTGACGGACAGGTTCATTGTAGGCTATCTCCATGCCGCCCATCCCCCAGGGCAAGCGCTACCACCGCGCCTAGATTCCTCGTTCCTTGAACACCTCGCGCGCCACCCGGAAGCTGTCGATCGCCGCCGGCACCCCGCAGTAGATGGCCGTTTGCAGGAAGATCTCCGAGATCTCGGCCTTGCTCAGCCCGTTGTTCAGGGCCCCGAGCACGTGCAGCTTGATCTCGTGCGGACGGTTGAGCGCGGTCAGCATCGCCAGGTTGATGATGCTGCGGGTGCGCCGGTCCAGCCCGGGCCGATTCCAGATCGCGCCCCAGCAGTATTCGGTGACGAGTTCCTGCATCGGGCGATTGAAATCGTCGGCACTGGCGATCGATTTGTCGACATACTCGGCGCCGAGCACCTCGCGGCGCGTGGCGAGCCCCTGATTGAAGCGTTCCTGATCCATGAATCCGGTCTCCTGGAAGTGGGCTGACATCGAATTGTTTGCTGCAGACGCAGCGTATCATCGCCGGGCGTAGTCTATCGACGAGCCGAACCCGCAGCACCAAATTATCCTGAAGAGGAAGATCATGACCCGCAACATTCTCGCCGAAACCCACATCCATCCGGCGATTCGTGATCGGATCGCCAAGCTCAATCGCGACATCGTCGTGGAAGTGCAGCAGGCCCTGCTCGAGCACAAGGTGGTCGTGGTGGGGATGAAGCAGAACCCGGTGGTCAGGAAGGCGCGCCAGGCGCTCGATGCCCAGGGCATCGCCTTCCACTACCTCGAGTACGGCAGCTACCTGAACACCTGGCGGCGGCGCAATTCGATCAAGATGTGGACCGGCTGGCCGACCTTCCCGATGGTCTTCGTCAAGGGCGTGCTGGTGGGCGGCGCGGCCGAGTTGAAAGCCCTGATCGCCAGCGGCGAACTGGTCCGCATGATGCAGTCCTGATGATGTTCTGCAAGACCACGGCGAGAGGTTTAAACTAGTGGGTTAAGCGGAGTCAGGGACGACGTTGTGCTTCACATCGATTGGATGCTGTTGATCGTTGGCGGCTGGGTCGCACTCGGCCTCGCCGGCATCTCCGCTCCGCACCACACCCAGTTCGTCGCCCGCGTCCTGTTTCCACTGGGCGCGGTGCTCGGCGCGGTGCTGGCGCTGGTCGCAGCGCTGGCGCTGTTCGATGTTCCCGAGACCGCCGTGCTGGCAGTCGGCCTGCCGAACCTGCCGTTTCATCTGCGCCTCGACGCGCTTTCGGCCTTCTTCCTGCTGCTGATCGGCGCGACCGGCGCCGGGATCTCGATCTTCGCCGCCGGCTATTTCCGCCAGGGCGAAGGCACGCCACCGGGGCTGTTGTGCCTCGAATACCACCTGTTCCTCGCCAGCATGGCGATGGTGGTGCTCTCCGACGACGCCTACTCTTTCATGGTGATGTGGGAGACGATGGCACTATCCTCGTTCTTCCTGGTAATCGCCAACCACCGCAGCGCTGGCATCCGCCAGGCCGGCTTCCTCTACCTGCTGGTGGCGCACATCGGCGCGATCGGCATCCTGCTGTCGTTCGCGATCCTGCGCGCCAACACCGGCGACTACACCTTCGCCAACATGCGCGCCCATTCGCTCGAGCCGTTCTGGGCCTCGGCCGCGTTTTTGCTGGCGGTGTTCGGCTTTGGCGCCAAGGCCGGGCTCGTACCTCTGCATGTCTGGCTTCCCGAGGCCCATCCGGCGGCGCCCTCGCCGGTGTCGGCGCTGATGAGCGGCGTGATGTTGAAGACCGCGATCTACGGCATCCTGCGGGTGAGCTTCGACCTGCTTTCGCAACAGATCTGGTGGTGGGGGGTCGTGCTGCTCGCGGCGGGACTGGTGAGCGCGCTCTTCGGCGTGGTCTACAGCGCAGTCCAGACCGACATGAAGCGTCTGCTTGCCTACTCGTCGATCGAGAACATCGGGCTGATCTGTGTCGGTATCGGGCTGGGCCTGTTGTTCAAGTCCTACGCGATGCTTGGGCTGGCGGCACTGGCGCTGACCGCGGCGCTCTACCACACCATCAGCCATGCCTTCTTCAAGAGCCTGCTGTTCCTGGGTACTGGCTCGGTGCTCCACGCCACCGGCGAGCGCAGCCTCGGGAAGCTCGGCGGACTGTTGCGGCGCATGCCCTGGGTGGGCTGGTTGATGCTGATCGGCATGCTGGCGAGCTCCGGGCTGCCACCGTTTTCCGGTTTCGTGGCCGAATGGCTGCTGCTGCAAAGCTTCCTGTTCACGACCGGGCTGCCCAACTCGTTTCTCAACATGCTGGTGCCGGTGGTGGCGGCCGCGATCGCCCTGGTCGCGGCGCTGGCCGCGTTCGCGATGGTGAAGTTCTACGGCATCATCTTCCTTGGCCAGCACCGTGAACCTCATCTCGAGCGAGCCCATGACGCCTCGCTGCTGGAGCGCACCGGACTGATCTGGCTGGGGGCCGGCTGCGTGCTGATGGGCCTGATGCCGCTGCCGGTGATCGAGGCCATCGACCGGGTCACCCAGGTCCTGGCCAACGCCGGCATCGCCGCCACGGTGCGCTCGCACGGCTGGCTGCTGCTGGCGCCCACCGATGTTGAAAGAGCCAGCTACGCTCCGCTCTTGTTCCTGCTGCTGGTGCTTGGCTGCACCCTGCTGGCCTCGCTGATCGTGCGCCGGCTCTACCACGGCAGGATCCGGCGGGCCTCACCCTGGGACTGCGGGTTCCCGGCGCAGACCGCGCGCATGCAGGACACCTCGGAGGGCTTTGGCCAGCCGATCCGGCAGATGTTCGAGCCAGTGTTCCGGATGACGCGCCAGCTGCCGGCCGCAGCCGATGAGCACCCGGTCTACAAGGTGACGATCGATGATCATTTCTGGCACTGGCTCTACCTGCCGATCGCCACTGCAAGCCACTTCGTGGCCAGCCTGGTCGGTCGACTGCAACACGGCCGCATTGCGATCTACCTGCTCTACAGTTTCGTCACGCTGATCACCCTCCTGCTGGTGGTGATGTAATGGTCACGTTCGCCGGAGTGTTCTCGCAGCTGCTCGAACTGGTGTGTGCGCTGGCCTTTGCGCCGCTGCTGCTGGGCTGGGTCAACCAGTGGCGTGCCTGGCTGCAAAACCGCACCGGACCAGGCGTGCTCCAGCCCTATCGGGTACTGCACAAGCTCTTCCAGAAGGAATCGGTGATCGCCCACTCGGCGACCAGGATCTTCAGAGGCGCGCCCTACATCGTGTTCGGCTGCATGGCGCTGGTGAGCGCGATCGTGCCGAGCCTCTCGACCGAGCTGGCGCTGGCCTCGGCGGCGGACGCCATCGCGCTGGTCGGGCTGTTCGCGCTGGCGCGGGTGTTCATTTCGCTGGCCGCAATGGATATCGGCACGTCGTTCGGAACGCTCGGCGCGCGCCGCGAGATGATGGTCGGTTTCCTGGCCGAACCGGCGCTGCTGATGGTGCTGTTCTCAGCCTCGCTGATCTCGCAATCGACTTCGCTGGCGACCATCGTCGGCCACATTGCCAACCAGCCCATTGCGATCCACCCCAGCCTGGCGATCGCCGGGATCGCGTTCACCTTCGTGTCGCTGGCCGAGAACGCCCGCATCCCGGTCGACAACCCGTCCACCCATCTCGAACTGACCATGATCCACGAGGCGCTGATCCTGGAATATTCGGGACGGCACCTGGCGCTGATGGAGTGGGCCGCGGCGCTCAAGCTCTACGCCTACTCGTGCATCGGGCTGGCGATCTTCTTCCCGTGGGGCGTGGCCTCCAGCGGGCGGGCCATCGACCTGGTGCTGGCGATTCCGGCGTTGGCGCTCAAGCTGGGCGTGGGCGGCATCGGCCTGGCGCTGATCGAAACCATCAACGCCAAGATGCGACTGTTCCGGATCCCGGAGTTCCTCGCGACCGCGTTCCTGCTCGCGGTGATCGCGCTCCTGACCCACATCCTGCTGGGCGGCTGAGATGACGAGCCTGCTCGCACAAAGCATCAATTTCTTCGCCGCCATGCTGCTGGTGCTGGCGTTTGCGATGATCGCCCAGCGCCGGGTGCTGACGCTGATCCGCCTGTTCACCCTGCAGGGCGCGGCGCTGGTGGCCGCGACCGCGATCGTCGCCTACCTGACCGGCGAACACGAGATGTACTACTCGGCCGGGATCACGTTCGTCGTCAAGGTGGTAGCCATCCCGATCATCCTGACGCGCCTGATCAACCGGCTCAACGTGCGCTGGGACGTGGAGACGCTGTTCAACATCCCCACCACGATGCTGATCGGCATCCTGCTGGTCATCTTCGCATTCAACCTCGCCGCTCCGGTGGCCAGCCTGTCGAAGTCGCTGGCGCGCGGCACACTGGGCATTGCGATGGCCTGCGTGCTGCTCTCGTTTCTGATGATGATCGTGCGCTCCAAGGCCGTCCCGCAGGTGATCGGCTTCCTGTCGATGGAGAACGGCCTGTTCTTCGCCGCCACCGCGGCCACCGGCGGCATGCCGATGGTCGTTGAGCTCGGCATCGCATTCGACGTGCTGGTCGGCATCCTCATTCTCGGCGTGTTCATGTTCCAGATTCGCGAGCAGTTCGAGAGCCTGGACATCCGCCACCTCGAGAAGCTCAAGGAAAAGTGAGGATGGAAGCGCTCCTGATGCTGGTGCTGGCGATGCCGATAGCGGGCGGAATCACGCTCGCCCTGGTCGGCCACCTGCCGCGGGCGCGCGACGTCAACGCGGCCTTCAGCCTTGGCACCCTGCTCGCGGCCATTACCTTGACCAGCGGCGTGGTCGAGAATGGACCTTTCCGGGCAATCGGCAACTGGTTCTTCGTCGACCCGCTCAACGTCTTCCTGGTAACGCTCACCGCCTTCGTGGGCTTCACCACGTCGCTCTTCTCGCGACCCTACATGCAGGTCGAGGTCGATCGCGGCAAGATGACTCCGCGGCGCATGCGGCTCTATCACAGCATGTACCAGTTCTTCAACGCCATGATGATGCTGGCGCTTACGACCAATAACATGGGCATCATGTGGGTCGCGATGGAGGCCGCCACGCTCACCACCGTGCTGCTGGTCTCGGTGTATCGCACCGCGGCCAGCCTGGAGGCGGCCTGGAAGTACTTCATCCTTTGCGGCGTGGGCATCGCGCAGGCGCTCTTTGGCACCATCGTGGTCTATCTCGCCGCCGAGAACTCGATCGGCGCCGCCGACGCCCTGACCTGGACCAGGCTGGCCGAGGCGCGCAACCTGCTCGACCCCAACATCATGGCGATCGCCTTTGCCTTCCTGCTGCTCGGCTACGGCACCAAGGTCGGACTAGTGCCGGTGCACAACTGGCTTCCCGACGCCCATGCCGAAGGTCCGACGCCGATCTCGGCGGTGCTCTCCGGTCTGCTGCTCAACGTGGCGCTCTACGCGGTACTGCGCTGCAAGGTGCTCGCCGACGGCGCGATGCAAAATGGACTGCCCGGCCGGATGATGGTGGGACTGGGACTGCTCAGCGTGCTGGTGGCGGCCTTCTTCCTGTTTCGCCAGAAAGACGCCAAGCGGATGTTCGCCTACTCGTCGATCGAGCACATGGGTCTGATGACGTTTGCCTTCGGCATTGGTGGCACGATCGCGAACTTCGCCGGGCTCCTGCACATGACGGTCCACGCTCTGGTCAAGTCGGGAATCTTTTTCGCCGTTGGTCACGCCGCCCAGAAGGCCGGGACCCAGACCATGGCCGACATCCGCGGTCTGGTGAGCACCAGCCCGACGGTCGGGTGGGGGCTGATGCTCGGGTCGCTCGCGATCCTCGGCATGCCGCCGTTCGGCGTCTTCGCCAGTGAATTCCTGATCCTCACTTCTGCGATGGAAACGATCCCCTGGACCACACCCTTTCTGCTGCTGGGCCTGGGAGTCGCCTTCGCGGCGATCTTCAGCCGGGTCCTGCCGATGGTATTCGGCGAGCCCTCGTTGCGCCGCCTGGCGCATCCGCCGGCACTGATTCCGGTGTTCGTTCACCTCGGGCTGGGCTTGATGCTCGGGCTCTATATCCCGCCCTACCTCAACGGCTGGTACGAAGCAGCCGCGCGGCTGATCGGAGGCTGAGCGATGCGGATTCCCGGGCTCGACACCGATTTCCAGCGCCTCGCCGCACCGCTGCCGATCCATTTCGCGCGCGTGGCGCCAGCGACCTGGTCGGCACTGGCGGGTGCGGTGGCCGCGAACCAGGGCCAGATCGTGAGCCTGTGGGCCAGCGATCATGGCGCCGACGGCAAGACGGTCAGCGCCGCCTACCAGACCCCCGAAGGCCTGGTGGTCGCCGAGCTGGCGCTTACCGCGTCGGCCAGCTATCCCGACGTGGCCAGCCACTTCCCGGCGGCCAGCAGGATGCAGCGCGCCGCCCACGACCTGGTCGGGGTCGGCGCCACGGGCGCGGCCGACCAGCGACCATGGCTGCGCCACACAGCCTGGCCTGCCGACTACCTGCCGCTGGCCGCTGGGAACAACGGCGCGGAGAGCTTCGCGCCGGGCAGCGACGACTACCTCTTCGTGCGGGTCGAGGGCGATGGCGTGCACGAAATCCCGGTCGGTCCGGTGCACGCCGGGATCATCGAACCCGGGCATTTCCGCTTCTCGGTGGTGGGCGAAAAGGTACTCCGGCTCGAGGAGCGGCTGGGCTACACCCACAAGGGGGTCGAACGCCACTTCGCCGGGCTCGACCTCGCAGCCGGTGCGCGGCTGGCCGGCCGGGTCAGCGGGGACAGCACCGTCGCCTACGCCTGGGCTTATGCGATGGCCGCCGAGTCGCTCGCCGGAGTCCAGATCCCGGATCGGGCCAGCTGGCTGCGAGCTGTGCTGCTCGAGCGTGAGCGCATCGCCAATCATCTCGGCGATCTCGGTGCGCTGGGCAACGATGCCGCGTTCAGCTTCGCACTGACCCAATTTTCGCTGCTGCGCGAGGACTGGCAACGCACCAGCCACGCGGTCTTCGGTCATCGTCTGCTGATGGACCAGATCATTCCGGGCGGCGTTGCCCGTGACCTTGACGAGCAGGCGATCGCGGCACAACTCGAACAGATCCGCAGCGTGCGCGCGATGATCGCCAAGCTGCGGCGCATCTTCGACGAACACGCCGGCATGCAGGAGCGCTTCGTCACCACCGGACACGTCGACCAGGAGCTGGCGCTACGGCTCGGACTCACCGGCTTCGCACTGCGCGCCAGCGGCATCGGCCGAGATCTGCGCAGTGATTTCCCGTTCGCTCCCTACGTCCAGGTCGACTTCAAGTGCATGACACGCACCAATGGCGACGTCGGCGCCCGAGTCAACCAGCGTTTCGACGAGATTTCCGAGTCACTGCGCCTGCTCTTGCGGCTGCTGCGCGCCCTGCCGCCGGGTCAAATCGCGGCGCCGCTGGCAACCCATGGCCGGGGTCGCGGCTTCGGATGGGTCGAGGGCTGGCGCGGTCCGGTAATGGTGGCGCTCGAAACCGGCAGTGACGGCACGATCTCCCGATGCCATTGCCACGATCCCTCGTGGCAGAACTGGCCGGTGCTCGAACACGCCATCATCGGCAACATCGTGGCCGACTTCCCGCTGATCAACAAATCCTTCAATCTCAGCTATTCAGGGCAGGATCTCTGATGTGGCAGGTGCTCAAACACATCGCGCGCACCGGTTTCCCGACCGAACCCGCGCCTGCCCCCGCGACCAAATGGCGCAGCGGCGAGGGCCAGGAAATCCAGCAGCGCATCCTCCAGGTGCTGGGGCGCGCGCTGGCCATCAGGCAGGTCGATGCCGGCTCGTGCAACGGGTGCGAGCTGGAGATCAACGCGCTCAACAACCCGCGCTACAACATCGAAGGCTTGGGGATTCGCTTCGTGGCCAGCCCGCGCCACGCCGACATGCTGCTGGTAACCGGACCGGTCAGCCGCCACATGGAAGTAGCGCTGCGACGCACCTACGACGCCACCCCTGCACCCAAACTGGTGGTCGCGGTCGGTGATTGCGGCTGTGACGGCGGAGTGTTCGGGACCAGTTACGCCACGCTCGGCGGCGTCGCCAGCGTGATTCCGGTTGACGTCGCGATTCCCGGATGTCCACCACCGCCAATCGATCTGATGCGCGGCATCCTGGCCGCAATCCAGGCCGGTCAGAAGCTGTAGCGCAGCGACATCCGCAGCAGGTGGACGCGATAGTCCGGGGCGGTTTGGCCGAGCGTCAGCACGTTCTCGATGGTGGCCGGCAGGACGCCGTCCAGCAACCAGCTCTTGCCACGGTAACGCTCATAGCCGTAATCGCCACGCAGCGTGATGTTGTCGCGCAGTTGATAGACCGCATAGAAACGCAGGCTGTCGACTGACGAAGTCAGTGTCGGGAACGGCGGCGCGCTGATGCCGGTAAACACCGCAACGTCTCCCTTGGAGCGGGAGAGGCTGAGGTCGGCGCCGATATTTAACTTGTCCTCGATCACCACGTGCTTGACGCCGACGCCGATGAAATCAACGGTGTCGCGGTTCCTGGCGGTCCAGTCGGGAGTCGAGAAACCCGAACTGCCGGCCTGGGTCGAACGGATCTGCTGGCGATTGACGAAGAAGGTGAACCTGGTCTCGTCGGACATCGCCCAGGAGGCGTCGCCGCTCAAGGTCAATTCGCGCCCATCGGTGAGACCGATGGTCGAATCCTGGTAGTCGTCGCGCGCCGCGTCCAGCCCCAGGCCGAGATGCAGTTCGTCGCTCAGGGCCATGTCGGCGCGCAGGCCCACCGTGTCGCGCTTGCGATTGGCGAGGTTGTACTTGCGCATCAGCGGGTTCTCGGGCGGGATCACCTGCGGGAGCGCCTGATAACCGCTGTTGCGGCGCTCGCCGTGGGCGGCCCTGAGGCTCAGTTCGACGTCCTCGATTGCCCTGCTGCTCAAGCGCCCCCACACCGTCTGGTCGCGGGTCCGGTCGACTTCCTGGTAGGTGCGCCTGGTCGTGTCGTGGTCGTAGCCCGCCGCCGCTCCGGTCTCGTCGTTGATGCGATAGTCGGCGCGCAACTTTAACTTGTCCTTGGTGAAGCTGAACGGCAGGTTGCTGCGCGGGACCCCGTTGAACATGTCGGTGATCAGCGACGGGTAGAGCAGGCTCGCCGTCTGGTTGTCGCGATCGTTGTGGGTATAGGCGGCGTTGAGGCGCAGGTCGTCGTTGACCTGGGTGTTCAGGCGCAACGAGGCATCGACGGTGGCGACGCGGCCGTTGAGCGAGGTCGCCGGCAGGCTATCCACGCTCAGCGTGTCGTTGGTGGTCTGCGCCTGGTAACTCTGGTTCTGCGTCATCCGACCGACCGCCACGTCGGCGTTCAGGCGCGTCGCGGCGCTGTAGCGATAGCCGAGAGCGGCTGAGAGCTGGTGGAAATCGCTATCCGGCGGTAATCCGAGGATACCGACATCGGAGCCGGCAATCACCGGTGTGAAGGGGTTGGCCCAGGTCAGCGATTGGTTGCCGTTGCGAAACAGCGAACCGTAGTAGCCCAACTTCATTTGCCAGCGGCTGCCGGCGTAGGAAGCGTAAGCCTCGACCTGGTTGGTGGTGTGGTCGACCGGCTCGAGGAACTGCGATGACTGCACGAAGAACGAGCCAGCACCGCGCTTGGTGCCGTCCTTCACCTCATGGCGGACGTTGACCGAATACTCCCATTGCGGCGCTGCCAGCAGCAACGCGCCGACGTCGAGGCGCTTGCGTTCGGTTCCGATGGCCACCGATTGCAGCGATGCACCCAAGGGCATCAGAGCGGTGGTGGCTGCCGGATAACCGGCCGGCAAGGTCAGGTTCGCGGTGCCCGAACCAAGGAACGGGGTGCTGGCACTGTCGGACGAGAGCGCCGGCAGCTGGTTGTAGCGCAGCCACATCCGGTACCTGCCCGCAGTTCCGGCTTCGGCCGAGAGCGAACGGGCATCGATCCCGAGGTCCGCCGCCTTGAGGCTCCAGTAGGCGCCATTCTCGCCGTCGCCGCGCACATTGGCGCCACCGATCAGGAATCCGCCCTTGTCACCCAGTCCATTGAACTGGCCGAACTTTGCCGACGACTGCGACACCGCGCCTGCTCCAACATCGACCGAACCGGTGCGTCCCTGCACGAACTCGCAGGATTCGCACTTCCACTCTGAGGTATCGACCGCAACATCTGCCGCCGCGACGACAGTTGGCAGGGCAGCGATCAGGCTGATCAACAACAGCGGTTTCGAGGTCTTCATGTTCCGTTCCCGTTCTGACTTTGCTTCGTCACTCGATGATGCTCGCGTTTGCCGCCAACCAGCGCCGCGACCAGGCCCGGCGCCGCCGCAGCGGGCTAGCGCATCAGTTTCGCGCCGGCCGGGTGATTAGAGCCGTGGATCCGGCTGTGGCAGTTGACGCAGCCGCCCGAGAGCAGGAAGCCCTGGCCACCGCCAGTACCGCCCGGCAGCGCGGCACCGGTGCGGGCGATCGCCGGATGGCCGGCAGCAGCGTGGCACTGCTGGCACAGCAGCGGTGGATTCTTCTTGAGCAGCGCCGGATTGGTCGCGCCGTGCGGCGAGTGGCAAGTGGTGCAGTCCTCGGCCACCGGTTCGTGTTCCCACAGGAACGGCCCGCGTTTCTCCGCGTGGCAGGTGTAGCAGACCTGGTTGACAGTGGGCTTGGCCAAGAGCTTGTCGGCACTCGAACCATGGACGCTGTGGCAATCGCTGCACACCACCTTGCCGGCCACTATCGGATGCGACCATGGCTTGTGAATCTCGGCAATCTGCTTCTTGTGGCACTTGCCGCAAACATCCACCTGGGTCGCGGCCGTGAGCACCGGGTCATTGCCGGAATGGACGCTGTGGCAGGTCGCGCACGAGAGCTGGTTGACTTCATGGGTGCTGCCCTGCCAGGCAATCCGCGCCTTGTTCTCATGGCACACCAGGCAGGGTGCGTTGAGCTCTGCCGGAGCGCGCGTGGCCGGCGGGTTGAAGGCGATGATCTTGTCGCGCTTGCCCTTCTTGGTCTTGACGTGAGTCGCGCCGGGGCCGTGGCAGGCCTCGCACTGCAACTGGTCCTTGCCAAAGGGCGTGCGCGCGTCATCAGGCCGGGCGTGACGCGACAGGAAGATCGCGCCTTCCTTGGTGGCGTGATCGGCTTCGTGGCAATTGAGGCAGGTATCGGCCCCCTCTTCGCTGTAGCCCCCGTTGGCCGGCTCCGCCGCCGTTTCGGCCTTGGCCTTGTCCTGCGCCGCGACGGCGCCCGCAAGCGCCAGCCCCGCCAACAACAGCGCCGCGCCGAGTGATTTCTTGATCTTCATCGTCATCTGCCCTATTTGACCCCGTGCACTGTCTTGACGTCGTAGACCCGGCCTACGCCATGGCACACCGAACAGGTCTCGATCTGGGTGCTCGCTACCGCGAGCGTCTGGTCGAACGCGCCACCGTTGAGCATCATGTGGTACTTGGCCGTCGCGTTGTCATGGCACGAGGCGCAAACCGCGGCGGTCGAGGTGGTCTTGAGATCGTCGGCCGCGTTGTCCGCGATCGCACCGCTGCTGGTGGTGGTGGTCAGCAAACCGCTGCTCCAGATGCTGACCCACTGGCCGCCCAGCTGGTAGGAAGTGGCGCTGTGGCAGGCCGTGCAGTTGGCCAGATTCCCGGGGAAGACCACGTCCGCGAAGGATATCGCCCGGCCACCAAATCCGTAGACCGTGATGCCAGTCTCGCGGAAGCCGCCCCTGGCAGCCTCGCCGGCGTGGATGGCGTGGATCATGGTGCGGAAGTCGATCGACTCCTCGAGCTTGCCATCGACACCGCCGGTGAGCACGCCGGCCGTCGCCGGCCGTCGCGCTGCGTCGGTGGCGTTGGGGTTGTGGCAGACCACGCAGACCCCGGGCTCGTTGTTGCGATTGCCGCCATGCAGACTCAGCCTGTCGTGGCAGACGGCGCACTTGGCGAACTCGACCACGGTGCGCCGCGCCGCCACGTTGCCGGCAATCGCGAAGTCCTTGAACGCGCTCTTGACCGCGAGGCGGTCGGTGAACGTGCCGGCTGTGGTCAGGTCACCCATCACCCGGCCGTCCATCGCCACCCGCAACGAGGCCGCCTGGTTCGGCAGCATCGCCGGCACCGCCACCGGTGAGCTCACCGTGTAGGTTCCGACAGCCGCGCCGGCCACCGCCGTGGTAAGAGCATTGATGCTCACCGGCTGGCCGAAGTTGGCGCCGCTGGCGTGGTTGCCGAAATCGGTCGTGCTCCAGGCGATCTTGATGCCCAGCGAGGCCCCGGCCGAGGTGAAGCCGGCAGCGGTCGTGATGTCGTACGGCGCCCCGCCGTTGGTGGGGTCGGTGACCGAGAAGGTAACGACCGGGAACTGGCCGACGCCGGTCGCGGTGGCGCTGATCACGTTGAACTGGTATTTCGCCGCCGCCGCCTTCATCCGGGCCGGGAAATTGTGGGCGATCGCGATGTCCTTGGCGTCGGTGTAGCGGCCGGCCGCGTGGCACAGCGCGCAGCGACTGTCGTCGCCCTGGACACCACCCGAGTGGGCGATGGTCTGGTAGGGCTTGGTGGCGTCCGGGGTGGTGCCGAAATAGACGTTGTCGTGACACGACCCGCAGGCGGCCACACTGGGAGTGGTCTTCCAGAAATCTCCCAGCGGCGTGAAGTTGCTCGCCCCCGCTGTACCGTCATGACAACGGGTGCAGTTGCGCACGTCTTGCGTGAACACGACGTCGGAGAAATCGTGGTTGCCGATCGTGTTCGGTGTACCGGCGATGACGCTCGGGAGCTGCAATCCGCCGTTGTTGTAGTGGATCCGATGAACCATCGCCTTCAGGTCGACCGTGACGTTCGGTCCATCAGTACCGGCGACCCATGAGCCGCGGTTGTGGCAGGTAACGCAGAGTCGCACATCGACGCGCGTGCCATGGGCCGTCAGCTGCGAGTGGCAGCTGTTGCAGGTGGCGTCGGCCACCACGTCGGGCTGCGCCGCAATGCCGCCGGCGGGCACGAAATCATAGATGCCGGAGGCCTTCGGATAGGCCGAATTGCCTTGCTGGATGGCGACCCGGTGGGTCAGCGTCGGCGCGTAGCTGGTGTCGAGCGCCTTGCCCTCGGCATCGGTGCAGGGCGGCGGACAGACGTTGGCCGTGGCGCTCTTGATGTCGGTGGCAAAGGTATAGGTATAGGTGCCATCGCCGTGGTTAGCGAGCGTTCCGAAGGCGTAGCCGGCGCGCAGCCGCTCCTGGCTGCCCTGCACCGCGCCGCCGTTGGCCCGATTGATGTAATTCTGCCAGTGGCCGCCGCTGCCATCGGTGGCCGGTATCCACTTGGCGATATTGAAGCGCAGGTCGGCCGCAACCAGATCACTGAACGCGGCGCCCGCCTGGGTGGTGACCGTGAAATTAACTACCGGGGCATTGACGAGGTCGACAGTGCCGACCGTGATGTTGAGTCCGGTCAGCGTCGCCTCGGCTGGTGGCGGCGTGGTGCCGCCGGCCCCCGAACCTCCGCCGCCGCAGCCGGCCAGTGTCAGCGCCAATGCGCCTGCCGCCACGATCCTGCCCCACCGTCCGGACACTCGATTCAGACTCATCACATCCCCACTTCCGCGGCCTCCCGGCCCCGAACAAAATGACCCTGTGCCGCCCACATCGGGCGACACGCCTGTTGGTTGCCGTTGCGAAAAGGCGCTACTTCGGCGCCTTGTCGCCCAGGATCTTCTCGAGATCCTTTTTCGTGAACCTGACCGTCACGCGGTTCTTGATCCGGCCGTAGAACTCCTCCGAGATAATGCCGCGGCTGACCAGTTGCGCCTTGCTGCCGAAGGGGCGGTTGGCCATGATCCGACCGGCCAGTGCGGTGGTGATTCCCGGGACGCTCTTGAGTTCCGTGCGCGAGGCGTGGTTGATATCGACCAAGTCCCCCTTGGGAGCCGTAATGGTGCGGTGTCCCCTCTGCACCTGGGCGGGAGGCGGCATGGGCTGCGCCTGCTCGGCGGGCGGCGCGGGCTGCGCCTGCGCCCAAGCGACCGACAGCCACATTGCCACCGCGACCGATCCGTAACCAACAATCTTGCGGGTGTTGCTACGATTCACGAAAACCCTCCTGTTCTTGCCAGTGCCGCAGGTTTAAGAGGCCTTATATTTTGACACATCGACCACGAGATCCACGTCGACAAAAACAACCCGGGCGCTTGCGCGTCCGGGTTGGGTCTTTACCGGCCTCTGCCGGGGGCACGCGCTAGCGCATTCCCGAGCAGATTTGGTCGGTCAAGCTTTACATTACTGCCCGTGCATCACCTTGATGTCGGCGATCTTGCCCGGACCATGGCACAGCAGGCAGGCTTCCGGCTGCTTGGTATCCGCCACCGAGCGCGCCTCGTAGAACGAACCGCCTTGCGAACGGATGTGGCTGATTGCCAGATCATTGTCATGGCAAGAGGTGCAGGCCGAGGTGATCGGCGAGTTCACCAGGTTGGTGTCAGCTCCGGCAGCGCCGTAATTGACCCCGACCTCAGCCCACGGGCTGTTGCTGCCATTATCGACGATAGTGCTGGATGCCGTGGTGTTCAGCAGCATGTTGGGCACTGCCGCGGCACTGGCACTGGCGCCAAAGTTGATGGTGTTGTCCAGGTGGCAGGAACTGCAATTGCCAATGTTCCCCGGATAGCCGATCTTGGCGGGCTCGAAGACACCTGCCTTGTAGTGCCAGGTGAACGGCTTTTCCCTGATCGACGCGGCGTGCAGCGCATGGACGAATGACGAGACACCTACCGCCCAGCCATTGTTGGCACGGCCAGGATTGTGGCAGATCGCGCAGGCCGTCGCGTCATTGCGGGCACCCCAATGGAAGTTCGGGTTGGTCCCAAGGACGTCGTGACAGGCGTTGCACTTGGCGTTGCTGACCACCGCGCGTCGTGCCGCATTGCCACTGACACCGGTGGCGAGCTTCTGCACGAAATAGGCAGGGATGTACAGGCCCGTCGCCGGGTCGGAACCAACCACCAGACCACCGTAGATAGCGCCGGTGATCATTTTCGCGCCAGCAGGCACTACGTGACTCGTGGTGGCCGTGTACCAGCCATCCGCGTCCCGGGTCCACGCGCCAGCTTTCCAGAGGCTGTCGAACGAGGCAGATGCCGTGGTGGTGAAGTCCGACGCACCGTCGAGCGAGTAGGCCAGATACAGCGTCAACGCATACCCGTTGCTCCGATTGCTCGGGGGCACCGAGAAACCGGGCAGCATCACGCTATCGGCATCGACGTAGGGATTGAACGTGACTGCTGCGCCGTCCTTGAGGAAGCGGAACTTGAAGGTTGGCTTCATGTCCGAACCAATCACGACACTGCCGAGTTCAAACTTGAATTGCGTCAAGCCAACCGGGACATCAGGATTGTTCGGCGTGACGAAGTTCGTCCGGTGCACCAGCTTGACCGCCAGACCCTTGTCGGCACCGTGGCAGAGCACGCAGGCGCCGTCATCGGTGAGCCCGAATGCGCCCGAAGTATGGACGTTGCCGCCAGGATCGGCTGCGCCTTCGGCGATTGCCGCGGCTTGCGCCAGCGTGGTCCCGGTACTGGTGGCGAAATCGATACCGTCATGGCACGAACCGCAAGCCACCCGGTTGGGCTTGTTGAACCAGTTGTTTCCCTGCGGCGTCGTGAACGCAACGCCGGCTGCCGGACTCTCGTCACCGTTGTGGCACTTGGTGCAGTTGCGGATGTCCTGCGGGAAGGCTGCCTCGGAGAAATCGCTGTCCTGGATCTTGTAGCTGCCGCCCGCAATTACGCTCGGCAATTTATGACCCATATGGATCTTGTGAACCATCGTTACTTGATCGACCACATTGCCGGTTTGCTCGTCAGTAGTGCTCGGGTTGTGGCACAGCACGCACGCTTGCGTGTCCACCCGCGGCCGACTGTGGGGCATCAGCTTTTCGTGGCAGGTGTTGCAACTCCGGATGTCGGTGACCTGACGCGTATTTGTCGGGTTCGTCACCGCCACTGATTTGCCGTCAGCGCCGATCGTGAAGTCGAAGTACGGGTTCACGCTGATCAACTCACCCGCTGCATTCGTATAGCGCAACTGGAGTGCGATCCGGTGGGTACGCCCCGGCTCATAAACCACCTTCTGCAAGTTTTTCGGATCATCCGGATTCGTGATGTCCGTGCTGAAGGTGTACGTGTAGTACCCGGCCGGGTTGTACACCAGTGTGCCGGTGGAATCGTGCGTTGCCTGAATCACGTCGGTGCCGGCCACGGGAGTGCCGGCGGCGCCGGTCCTTTTCCGGTAGACGTAGTTGAACCACTCGTCAGGCGAACCGGTGGTGCCCAGCTTCGCGATCAGGAAAGTGACCACATTGGGGCCGGTCGACGAACCAGTCGTCAGGCCAGTCTTGACCGCACCGTCCGAAAACACCGTGAAGTTGACCACCGGCGCGCCGTTGACCGTCACCGCCGCGAGCCCGGTATCGTTCATTACCGCAAAGGGCGCACTCGAGTTGACCGCCGCGTCGTTAGCCGGATTCGCAACTGCTGCTGCAATCACCGCGGCAACGTCAATGACGACCGGCGGCGGGGGTGGTGGCGTGGGCGAAGTGCTGTCGCTGCTTCCGCAACCATACAAAGTGAATGACAGCAGACCCGCTGCCACCAGGCTTCCCCAGCGGCGCGAGACCACACCTTTGCTCAAATTATCGAATACGGCCACAGCTGGCTCCTTTTTGTTGATGCTTAATCGCTTAAGACCAATACAACCGTTTGTTTGTTAACAATCACATTCTTTTGTCGCCAATACAAGAAGCTTCTTCGTGCTGGCTGGCGAGCCAAACCTCAACCAGTCATCCTGAGAATTAGGACGAATTAGGCCTATGATCTTATTCTCCGGGTACCTCATGGTCAACGCGGCCACCGAGTCTTGACGTAATGTTTACAATGCTTTACATAAAGCTGTTGGCTCACCGCAAATTAAGTCAGGATTCTCCGGGGCGACTGGGTCTTAATCGGGATCGCGCCTGGTCCCAGGAGGACAGGTGGGGATGCACACCACGACCAGGGCGCCGGCCGCAATCAATGCGAGACCGGCAATCTGCAGCGCGGGCTCGTGAACCAGGCGGAAGACAGAGAAGCCGCCGACCCCGAACATCGAGACCAGCGCGACCACCTTCACCCGGCGGCTGACGCAGCGTTGTTCCTCCCAACGACGAATCATCGGCCCGAAGCTGCGGTTGCTCAGCAGCCACTGGTGCCACTTGGGCGACGAGCGCGCGAAACACGCCGCCGCTACCAGCACCAAAGGCGTCGTAGGCAGGAGCGGCAGGAACACCCCGGCGAGCGCGAGCGTGAGGAACAGAAAACCGAGCGCCTTGTAGAAAACCTTCTCCTTGCAAACCCTTGGACTTCGGCAGAGGATACCTCCGCATTCAGGCAGCGGCGCCGAGAATGTATTTAAGGTGCCTTGACCCCACCCTCTTCCCACTGCTACAACCAAGCTCCCTCATCCCGACCGCCACTAGAGCGCAATGATGGACCACGTGCTGCACCTGACCTGCCTGGTGTGCGGTCGCACCCACGACCCCGAGGCGGTGGCCTACGTCTGCCCGGACCACGGCAACGAGGGCATCCTCGACGTTGGCTACGACTACGACCTGATCGGCAAGCGGATTTCGCCGGCGACGCTGGCGCGCAATTCGGACCCGACGATCTGGCGCTACAAGCCGCTGCTGCCGGTGGCGCCGGACTCCCCGGTGCCAGCGCTCACGGTCGGTGGCACCCCGCTCTACGCCGCGCCCCGGCTCGCCGCCGCAATCGGGCTGAGCCAGCTCTGGGTCAAGGATGAAGGTCGCGAACCGAGCGCGTCATTCAAGGATCGCGCCAGCGCGATCGCTCTCGTCAGGGCACAGGCGCAGGGCGCCGCGGTGATCACCACCGCTAGCACGGGGAACGCCGCCGCGGCGCTCGCCGGGCTGTGCGCGAGCGTCGCCCAGGAGAACGTGATCTTCGTGCCCGCGGCCGCAGCCCCGGCCAAGATCGCCCAGCTGCTGGCCTACGGCTCGCGAGTGGTGCTGGTGCAAGGCAGTTACGACCAGGCCTTCGAACTCTGCCTCCAGGCCGCCGCCGAATACGGCTGGTACAACCGCAACACGGCCTTCAACCCCTATATGACTGAAGGCAAGAAGACCGCCAGCTACGAGATCTGTGAGCAACTGCGCTGGAACGCACCCGACGCGGTCTTTGTCGGGGTGGGCGACGGCTGCATCATCGGCGGACTGCACAAGGGCTTCCGCGACCTCCTGGAACTGGGCTGGATCGATCACATTCCGCGGCTCTACGGTGTGCAGGCCCTGGGCAGCTCCTTCCTGCTGCAGGCCTGGGAGAGCGGTGAGGACGTTCTGACCAAGGCCCCGGCCCCGGCGGAAACCATCGCCGACTCGATCAGCGCCGGGCTGCCGCGCGATCGGATCAAGGCCATGGCCGCGGTGCGCGACACCGGGGGCGCATTTATCGGCGTGTCCGACGACGAGATCCTCGCCGCGATCCCGGCGCTGGCGCGCGGCTCGGGAGTTTTCGCCGAGCCGGCGGCAGCGGCGGCGTGGGCCGGCTGTATCAAAGCCGCCGAACGCGGACTGGTGAGCGGCGCCGAGCGGGTGGTCGTGGTCAGCACCGGCAGCGGACTCAAGGACGTCGCCAGCGCCCGCAGGGCGGTCGCGGCGAGCGGCCCCGAACCGTTGACGGTGGCACCCGACATCGACGCGCTGCGGGCGGTGATGGCGGTCCGGCGACCCGGAGCGGAGAAGCGCGCGTCGCTAGGCAACTTCCAATAAGCGAAGTTCGACGCGCATTCCGGCTGCAGTTGCCATGTTTACTAGCGCGTCCAAGCCGAACAGGTTGATCTTGCCACGCACCATATCCGAGACACGCGGCTGCGTGACGCCGAACACTTCGGCGGCCTGCGACTGCGTCAGACCGGCGTGGTTAATATGCTCTCTTAATGCGATCATCAAGCCCGCCCGAAGCTTCATGTTTCTCGCTTGTTCCGGCGTGTCCTCGATCGCATCCCACACGCTGGAGAATCTTCTTCTGTTCATCGCTTGATCCCCTTCAACACATCGCGGTATCGCACGGAGGCCAGATCGAGATCAGCCTCGCGACGCGCGGATGTCGGAAAGTCGCGCAGGTCGTCGAGCGCGCTCCCGGAGAATTCCACTGGTTTGTTCCGAGACATCGTTATTATACAGATTTTTGTATATTCGGTAGTATTGCCTGTCGATCATGCCCATTCGTCGGCATCCTCGGATATGGGGGCGACGAGATCGAACCGGTCCTGCTTGTTGACCTACAGCGTCTCATGGCTTGCGAGGCGCTCTCCATTTGAGCTCCATCGCACGAACCATGCTCATCCACCTATGGCAGAAGTGTCATCAGATGGCGCCCGGCACATCCTATGGGAGACGTTGCTCTTCGAATCGATTGGCGCTACGCGAGTAAAATGCGAAATTAGGGGCGCAATACGCCCCAATCCATTTTGGAGAGGGGCGGCCCCCTTTCCCCTATTCAAGCCGGAGTCTTCATGATCGACCTGAGCATCAACGAGAAGGGCCTCGCCGGGGCCGTACGCCAGGCGCGCGCGCGCGGCATCGTGGTCCCCACCCTGCGCCAGATGCAGGACCCGTCACTGATCCCGGCTGCGATCGTCGCCCAGCTGGCCGACGTCGGCCTCTGGGACCTCAATCCGCTCAACCTCTTTCGGATCAGCTGGCGCAACCAGCCGGTCGCCGAGGGCGGCGGGTTCGGCGACGTCAACGTGTTGGTGCTGCCGCCCGAGCTGACCGGAGTGCAGGCGCGCATCGCGGTGCTGGTGGGCAAATGGTTCCCGACCGGGGCCCACAAGGTCGGCGCCGCTTTCGGCTGCCTCGCGCCGCGGTTGGTCACCGGGCAGTTCGACCCGACCACCCAGAAGGCGGTGTGGCCGTCGACCGGCAACTATTGCCGCGGAGGGGCGTATGACTCGCACCTGCTGGGGTGCGAATCGATCGCGATCCTCCCGGAGGGCATGAGCCGCGAGCGCTTCGACTGGCTCTCCAAGGTGGCCGGCGAAGTGATCAGGACGCCCGGCTCGGAGAGCAACGTCAAGGAAATCTTCGACAAGTGCTGGGAACTGCGCAGCTCGGGCCAGGACCTGGTGATCTTCAACCAGTTCGAGGAGATGGGGAACTACCTCTGGCACTACGCCGTGACCGGTCGCGCCATGGAGGATGCGCTCGGCCAGGTGATGGGCGAAGGCGACCGCTTCCGTGGCCTGGCCGTGACCACCGGGTCGGCCGGCACGATCGGCGCCGGGGACTACCTCAAGCAGCGCTTCCCCACGAGCAAGATCGTCGCCAGCGAGGCGTTGCAGTGCCCGACGCTGCTCAACAACGGCTTCGGCGCCCATCGCATTGAGGGCATCGGCGACAAGCACGTGCCGTGGGTGCACAACGTCAAGAACACCGACTTCGTGACCGCCATCGACGACAACGATCCGATGGCGCTGATCCGGCTCTACAACGAGCCGGCCGGACAGGACTACCTGCGCTCGATCGGCATTGCGGCAGACCTGATCGAACAGCTGCCGCTGCTGGGCATCTCGGGAGTAGCCAACGTGCTCTCCGCGGTGAAACTCGCCAAGTACTACGAGATGGCCGCCAGCGACGTGGTGCTCACCGTGGGCACCGACTCGATGGAGATGTACGGCAGCAGGATCGAAGAACTGCGCGAGGCCCACGGCGAGCTGACCACGGTCGACGCGGCTGTCGCCCACCACGGTTCGATGCTCAAGCAGGGCACCGACAACATTGCCGAGCTGAGCTACCACGACCGGCGACGCATCCACAACCTCAAGTACTACACCTGGGTCGAGCAGCAGGGCCGCACGCTCGAAGAACTCGAAGCCCAGTGGTATGACGAAACCTACTGGACCGGCGTGCAGGGCCAGATCGACGCGGTCGACGCGGCGATCGTGACCTTCAACTCGATGGTCGGTCAATAGTGGACGCCGCCGACCCACTGATGCTGTCCCGAATCCAGTTCGGGCTCAACATCGGGTTCCACATCCTGTTCCCGACGCTGACGATCGCGCTCGGCTGGTTCCTGCTCTACTTTCGCCTGCGCCACGCCGGCAGCGGCGAGGCGCACTGGATGGACGCCTACCGGCAGTGGGTCAAGATCTTCGCGCTCACCTTCGCGATGGGCGTGGTCACCGGCATCACCATGTCGTTCCAGTTCGGCACCAACTGGCCGGGCTTCATGGGCACGGTCGGCAACATCGCCGGGCCGCTGCTGGCCTACGAGGTGTTGGTGGCGTTCTTCCTCGAGGCGACCTTCCTGGGGGTGATGCTCTTTGGCATGAAGCGGGTGTCGACTCGGGTGCACCTGTTCGCCACTCTGATGGTGGCGATCGGCACCACGCTGTCGGCCTTCTGGATCATCGCGCTCAATTCCTGGATGCAGACCCCCACCGGCCAAATCATCGCCGACGGGCAATTCATCGCCGGAGACTGGCTCGCGGTGATCTTCTCGCCATCGATGCCCTACCGCCTGACCCACGTGTTGCTCTCGTCGACGCTCACCGCGGCGTTCGTGATCGCCGGCCTCTCGGCGTGGCGGCTGCTGCGCAGCGCCACTGACGAAGTGGCAATGCGCGCCCTGCGTACCGCCGTGGTGGTGGCCGCGGTGGCGGCGCCGCTGCAGGTGGTGGTCGGCGACCTGCACGGGCTCAATACGCTCGAGCACCAGCCGGCCAAGATCGCGGCGATGGAAGCGCTCTGGCATACCGAGAAAGGAGCGCCGCTGGTACTCTTCGGGATTCCCAACGAGCGCGAACAGCGCAACGATTTCGCGCTCCAGATCCCCCGCGTTGCCAGCCTGATCCTGACCCACGACCTCGACGGCGAGGTCAAGGGCATAGACCATTTCGCGCCCGACGCTCCGCCGGTCGCGCCGGTGTTCTTCGCGTTCCGGGTGATGCTCGTGGTCGGCATGGCGATGGTCGCGCTGGCCTGGCTCGGCGCCTGGCACCTGCGCCGCAAGGGTGCGCTGCCGCGCTGGCTGCTCTGGACCTTCACCGCGTTCACGTTCTCGGGCTGGGCGGCCACTCTGGCCGGCTGGATCGTCACTGAAATCGGCCGCCAACCCTGGCTGGTCAGCGGGCTGCTGCGCACCGCCGACGCCGTCGGCACGGTCAGCGAAGGCCAGATCGGCGCGACCCTGGGAGCCTACGGGTTCACCTACGCCGGGATGCTGATCGCTTATATAGTAGTGGTCACCCACCTCGCCGGCCAGGGCGCACCGAGCAAGGAGATGCACCGATGATGGCTCTCGACCTGCCGCTGATATTCGCCGCGCTGATGGGGCTCGCGGTATTGATGTACGTGCTGCTCGACGGCTATGACCTTGGGGTTGGGATGCTGATGCCGGCGGGCAACGCCCACGAACAGGGCCTGATGGTGGCCTCGATCGGCCCGTTCTGGGATGCCAACGAGACCTGGCTGGTGCTGGGAGTGGGAATCCTGCTGGTGGCCTTCCCGGTCGCCCACGGCATCGTGCTCGGCGCGCTCTACCTGCCGGTGGCAGCGATGCTGATCGGCCTGATGCTGCGCGGCGTGGCCTTCGAGTTCCGCGTCAAGGCCAATGGCTGGCACCGCGAACTATGGAACTGGCTGTTCTGGGGCGGATCGTTCATCGCTTCGTTCGCGCAGGGCTTCATGCTCGGGCGCTACATCACCGGCTTCGAACGCGGTTTCGGGTATTTCCTGTTCGCCAGCCTGACCGGGGCGGCCCTGTGCGGCGGCTACGTGCTGCTCGGCGCCGCCTGGCTAATCCTGCGTACCGAGGGCGAACTCCAGCGCAAGTCCTTCGCCTGGGCGAGATGGGGAATGTTGTGGGTAGCCCTGGGCGTAATGCTGATCAGCGCCGCCACCCCGCTGGTGAGTGAAACCGTGCGCGAGCGCTGGTTCAGCTTCCCCAACGCCTTGCTGCTGACACCGCTGCCGCTGGGGTGCATCGCCGGCGGCATCTGGGTCTGGCGCAGCATCGGGGAACTACAGCGCAACGAATCGCTGGCCGACTGGAAGCCGTTTACGGGCAGCGTCACGATCTTCGTGCTGGCCTTCATCGGGCTGGCGTACAGCATCTTCCCGTTCGTCGTCATCGATCGCCTGACCATCTGGCAGGCGGCGGCACACCCCTCGTCGCTGCGCTTGGTGCTGGTCGGCGCGCTGGTCGTGATGCCGATTCTCATCGGCTACACAGTATTCGCCTATCGGGTCTTTCGCGGCAAGGTCCGCGAGCTGAGCTACGACTGAGCGGCTGGCGCCACTGCGGGCTGTCGCAACTGAAGCGCGACGTGCCGCCGCGGGCACGGATGGTATAATTCCTTCTTTAATCAATTAGCTGACGCTTCAGATCTGCGCAATTCGGCGCAGCTGTTGCTTGCTGTCTGACCGGCACGCCATTGCGCGCAACCGGATTCCCTGCATGACCCCATGCACGCGGTTTCGGGTGTCGGTTTTGCCTCCCTGCTGCAGTAACGCTCCGGGCAGCGGTTTGTAGCGTCAGCGCACGACCAATGCCAGCAAAACTCATTGTAAAGAACCTCTACAAGGTCTTCGGGGATCAGCCTCACGCGGCCATGAAACTGGTCGCCCAGGGGCTCGACAAGACCGAGATCTTCAAGCGCACCGGCAACACGCTGGGGGTGAACAATGCCTCCTTCGAGGTCAACGAAGGCGAGATCTTCGTGATCATGGGCCTGTCCGGATCGGGCAAGTCAACGCTGGTACGGCTGCTGAACCGCTTGATCAAGCCCACCGCCGGCAGCGTGATCGTCGACGGACAGGACATTGCCGGCTTGTCGGAAAGCGCGTTGCGCGAATTCCGCCGCAAGAACATGTGCATGGTGTTCCAGTCGTTTGCGCTGATGCCGCACCTCAGCGTGCTAGAAAACACCGCCTTTGGGTTGATGCTCGCGGGCGTGTCAACCAGCGAGCGCACCCAGCGCGCGCTGGGTGCGCTGGAACAGGTCGGCCTCACACAGTGGGCCGCGAGCTACCCCGACGAGCTATCTGGCGGCATGCAGCAGCGCGTCGGTTTGGCGCGCGCCCTGGCGAACGACCCATCGGTGTTGCTGATGGACGAGCCGTTCTCTGCGCTCGACCCGCTGATCCGCACCGAAATGCAGGACGAACTCGTGAAACTGCAGGCGGGCAAGAAGCGCACGATCATCTTCATCTCCCACGATCTGGACGAAGCCATTCGCATCGGCGACCGCATCGCCATCATGGAGGGCGGCAACGTGGTGCAGGTGGGCACTGCCGAGGAAATTCTGCGCAACCCAGCCGATGATTACGTGAAGTCCTTCTTCCGCGGAGTCGATCCAAGCACCGTCCTGTCGGCCGCCGACATCGCGCGGCGTACGCAGATCAACATCATCGACCATGCCGGCATGGGTGTGCGCAGCACGCTGGAACGACTGCGCAGCCACGACCGCGAGTTCGGCTATGTGGTCAACGCGGAACAGCACCTCATGGGGGTAGTGTCGGTGGATTCGCTCAAGGCCGCGGCGCGCGCCAGCGAGAACCCCAAGCTGCGGGAAGCCTTCCTGCCCGACGTCCTGGTGATTGCCCACGATCAGCCGATCTCCGAG
>JAHYJF010000281.1 GCA_019428955.1 Burkholderiaceae bacterium | reverse complement strand
ACCAGCGCCGACCGGCCCATTCCTACCAACATGGAGACTGACCAATGCCCGTCCTGACGGAACAGCCCAGCATGGGCGATGTCCTCAAATATGAGGTCAACCCGAACTACACCCGCGAGGTGATCACCCTGCTGCAAGGCCAGCCCTACCCGGTCGGTTCGGTGCTGGGCAAGATCACCGCCAGCGGCAAATACAAGCTGGCCACCAGCGGCGGCAGCGACGGCGCGCAGACCGCGACCGCCGTTCTGCTCTATGCCGTCGATGCGACGTTGGCCGATGCCGTCGGCATTGTCGTCGCGCGCGGCCCCTCGATCGTCTCGCGCGCAGGCCTCGCCTATGACGCCACCGTCGATGACGGCGCGAAGATCACCACCAAGATCGGCCAGCTTGCCGCCGTGGGCATCATCGCCCGCGACGGCGTCTGACGTCTAATCCCCTCTTTCCCCCGGAGCACCCCATGACCATCGTTCGCAATCCCTTTGACGCTGGCGGTTACTCGCTGGCCGAGATGACGCAGGCCATCAACATCCTGCCCAACCTCTACACCCGCCTTGGCCAGATCGGCCTGTTCCGCTTCGAAGGTGTCACCCAGCGCTCGGTGATCATCGAGCAATATGAAGGCGTGCTGAACCTGCTGCCCTCGGTGCCGCTGGGCGGGCCTGCCACCGTCGGCACGCGCGAGGGGCGTTCGATGCGCTCCTTCGCCTTGCCGTGGATCCCGCATGATGATGTCATCCTGCCCGGCGACATTCAGGGCCAGCCCGCGCTGGGCGTCTTCGATGGTGCCGACCCGCTGGTCGAAGTGATGAACCGCAAGCTGCAGCTGATGCGCCGCAAGCATGCCCAGACCCGCGAATACATGGAGATGAACGCGCTGCGCGGGATCGTGAAGGACGGTGCGGGGACGACCCTTTACAACTACTTCACCGAATTTGGCCTCGCGCAAATCTCGGTCGACTTCGTCCTCGGCACGGCAGGCACCAACGTGCAGGGCAAGGTGCGCGAGGTCTTGCGGGCGATGGAGGACAACCTGCTGGGCGAAAGCATGTCGGACGTACATGCCCTCGTCAGCCGCGAATTCTTCGACAAGCTGATCGCGCATCCCAAGACCGAGGAGGCCTACAAGTTCTACGCCGCCACCGGCGCGCAACCCTTGCGCCAGGATGTGCGCCGCAACTTCCCCTTCGCTGGCATCGTGTTCGAGGAATATGCGGGCACCGTCACGCTGTCCACCAAGGCCACCGAACGGCTGGTCCCCGCGAACGAAGGCATCGCGTTCCCCTTGGGCACGATGGACACTTTCACGACCTATGGCGGCCCGGCCAACCTGCTGGAGGCGGCCAACACCATGGGCCTGCCGCTCTATGCCCGCCAGCACCTGGACGAGAAAGGTCGGTGGATCGACCTGATGACCGAGGCCTCGATCCTGCCCGTCAACAAGCGGCCGCGCATCGCGATCCGCCTCCACACTTCGAACTGACGGCCCCGACATGAACGTCTTCGCCGCCGCCATGGACCGGATCTATGCCAACCCGTCCATGGCGGCGGCCGCTGTCTGGATTTCCGCCACAACGTCCGAGGAACGCCCGATCCGTGTCATCCGCCGCGCCCCGGATCGGATCACGGAATTCGGCGCTGGGCGCTTTGTCAGCGACACCATGATGGTGGACGTCCGCGTGTCCGACTTGCCCGATCCCCGCCCAGGCGATCTGATCGTGATCGGCACAGACAGCTTCACCATCCAAGGAGAACCCACCCGCGACCGCGAACGCCTGATCTGGACGCTGGACCTGCGACCATCATGAAGCTGAAGATCGAGCTCAAACCCGACCTCGTCGCCCTGATGCAGGCCGAAATCGCCGCCGGGGAAAAGGCAGTGTCTGCCGCCATGCGCGAAGCGGGCACCTCCCTGAAATCTGCCTGGCGCGGCCAGATTACCGGCGCTGGCCTCGGCACCCGGCTCGGCAATAGCATCCGCCTCGCCAGCTTCCCCAAATCCGGCGACAGCCTGAACGCCGCCGCGCTGGTCTGGTCCAACGCGCCGGTGATCATCGGCGCGCATGACACAGGGCCGCTGATCCGGTCCAAGGATGGGTTCTGGCTGGCGATCCCCACCCCCGCCGCTGGCAAAAGCACGAGGGGCGGCCGGATCACCCCCGGCGAATGGGAACGCCGCACCGGCCTGCGTCTGCGGTTCATCTACCGCCGCCGGGGGCCGAGCCTGCTGGTGGCTGAGGGGCGGCTGAATTCCAAAGGACGGGCTGTGGCGTCGAGGTCGAAAACCGGGCGCGGCGTGGCGACAGTTCCGATTTTTCTGCTGGTGCCGCAGGTCAAACTGCGGAAACGGCTCAATCTGTCTCGGGATGCAGAGCGGGCAGTGGACGGCGTTCCGGGGCTTATCGTGGCGATGTGGAAAACGCCCTAAAGCCAGTCGATGCCTGAGCTTTCAGGACTGAGGCCACAGCTTTGATGTATCAACCCCGGCACCCTCCAATCTGGACTTGGCTGCTTCCAACACCGCAGGTTCAAAGTGGCCGCTGTGTTTGAGAACAAGTGCTTCACCGGTTAGTTCCGGCAATCCGCGCTCAATCAGCATGTTGAAACCATCCGTTGGTGCCTTGCTCACTGCAAAATCGATCAGTGTCCGCATTACTCCAACCCGGTCGATCTTTTGCCGAGTGCGCGAAAGCCTCACCGTCTTGCCGCGTTCATCTCGCAAGATTTCTTCAAAGGCATGGATGGTCTTCCAGAAGTCGTGCTCGATGCTGCCGGGTACCTCTTCAGGCAGGATTTCGACCAACCGTCTGAATGCCGCCTCATCCACCTCGGGAACTCCAAGTCGTTGTGCGTTTTCGCGAAGGGTCCGAAGTTTCGTTGGATCGGTCGCAACAGCAATCGATGCGAGGACTTTCTTGTGGTCGGCCATGGTTCAGTTCCTCGAAATGCGTGACGCAGCGCGGCCCGACGAGGTGGATTTCGCCGTCTTCAAGAGCGTGTAGCTCTTGATGGGCTGATCCTTGACGAATGCCCTCCGCGGCTTCCCGGCATCGTCCAGCAATGGCTCAGCGTCGATTGCGTTCTTGATGTACCAGCCGAGATACATATTCAGCGGCGTCTTCTTGGGAGCGCCATCGGTATAGGCGTCAGCACCGATGACCTCCTCATAAAGCGCGCGGGCCTTCGGATCGGTCATCAACTCGCCAAACACAGTCAGCGTAAAGTGTTCATCGAACCGACCAGAATTGAAAACCTCGCGGGCCTTCTGTTGTGCTACCGCATAGAGCGCTTCGGTATCATCCAGTTCCTTTTGCCGCTCAGGTGGAAGATGCGCATAGACCGCCCGTTCCAGAGCGCGTTGCATGAACGCGGATGGATCAATGCCTGCATCGGCCGAAAGCTTCTGAATCAGATCGTGGATGTCGTTCTTCAGCCGGAATGAAACCCGGGTCGTATTTTCGGAAACCATCGCGAATCTCCACAAGGTGCGAACACTTGTGAAGATACCGCGTCATGCCGCATCCGTCAACAGGGTGCAGACACTTGTGAACGTGATGACCACCACCCGCGAAGCCATCCTCGCCGCGCTGCACGCGCGGCTGCAGTCGCTTGCCGCCCTCACCTTGCGTGACGAGGTGCTGCCCGAGCGGATCCCCACAGCGGGTCTGATCATCCTGCGCGACGGCCAACCCGGTGAGCCGGAGGTGACGCTGTCGCCCCTGCGCTACCATTACCAACACCGGGCCGAGCTGGAGGTGGTCGTTCAGGCACCGAATGGCAGAGCCACGGCCTTCGACACCTTGATCGCCGCCATCGGCACCGTGCTTGAAGCCGACCGCACGCTGGGCGGCCTTTGCGACTGGGTCGAACCCGAAGCCCCAGCTTCGGTCGATCTGCCAATCGAGGGCGCAGCGGCGCTGAAGGCGGCGGTGATCACGCTCAACTTGCACTACACCACCACCGGCCCCCTGGCCTGACCATCCCCACATAAAGGAGACCCCCATGGCACGTGCGCAAGGCGCGCGGGCGCAGATGGCGCTTGCGTATGAGACGGTTTACGGCACCCCGCCGGTGAGTGGGTTCCGCTTGATGCCCTTTGCCCGGGCGACACTCGGGTCGGAACAACCCCTGCTGGAATCCGAACTGCTTGGCCATGGCCGCGATCCGCTGGCCCCGATCAAGGATGCGGTCACCGCTGACGGTGAAGTAGTTATCCCCATTG
>JAHYJF010000005.1 GCA_019428955.1 Burkholderiaceae bacterium | reverse complement strand
GCTGCGAAACCGCGCGTGCTCGGGGCCTACGAATCCCCAGACGATGCGAAACAGCAGCAGTGCCAGCGCGATATAGCCGCAGCGCAGGTGCAGGTCGAGATTGCCGAGCAGCGCCGCGGCGATGCCAGTAATGACTGTCGCAGCGAGCACCCAGTGAAACAGTCGCAGCGGCAGGTCCCAGACTGCGATCGTCCCGGCGCTTGCCGCGCCGTTCTCCGGCTGCCCCTGCGAACCGATCAATCGCCCCATACATAAGACTCCATCGAGAGCATCCCGTAGCATATGCCGCCATCGATCACCTGCGCCTTCTCGCCCTCGCCAACAGCACCTAGCGCCACCAACAGCGGCAGGAAGTGCTCGACGCTCGGGTGTGCCCGCACGGCGCGCGGCGCCAGGCGCCGATAGTTGACCAGCTCGGCGGTCGCATTGGCAAGCACGGCCCGGCGCACCCAGTCGAGAAACTCGCTGACGTAGGCGGCGTTGTCTGCCACCGGGCCGCGGAACTCGCCCAGGTTGTGAGTCAGGCTGCCGGAGCCGGCAATCACGACCCCGTGTTCGCGCAACGGCACCAGGGCGCTGCCCAGACGAACAGCCCCTGCTGGGTCAAGCGCGTAGGGCATGGACAGCTGAAATATCGGAACATCGGCCCGGGGAAAGAGGTAGCGCAGGGGAACCCCGGCGCCGTGATCCAGCCCGCGGCGCTCATCGAGCGCAACTTCAAAACCCGCTGCGATCAGCATCTGTGCCGTCTGCGCGGCGAACTCGGGATGGCCCGGTGCCGGGCAGTCAAGTTCGTAGAGTTCGGGGGCTAACCCGCCAAAATCGTGGATCGTTTCCGGAGCGACGCTCGCCATCACCCGCAACTGCGCAGTCTGCCAATGAGGTGAGACCACCAGCACGGCAGCGGCCCCGGCAAGCCGGGCGCCGAGTTCCTCCAGGAGCGGGCCCAGGTCCCCCGGCTCAAGGGCAAAGGTCGGTGCGCCGTGCCCGATGAACAGTACTGGCGAATTGCCCATCATCAATCTCCGCATTGGACCAAGGCGGGCGGGCCACAATCGCAAAATCCCGGCCCCGGAGGGCGCATGTCGGACTCAACTTATCGCCCCGGAAATGATTATCCCGAACACAGCAACAATTGGCTGATTGACCATAATCCGGGCCGCCGGTTCAACCCGCCGTCGAGCCGACGTGCGCAGCCTACAATCACACCCCATGGCCCTCAAATCAACAATCTTCAAGGCGACCCTGCAGATCGCCGACATCGACCACGGTTATTACGCCGACCATGCCCTGACCCTTGCCCGCCATCCCAGCGAAACCGACGAACGCATGATGGTGCGCCTGGCCGCGATGGCACTCAACGCCCACCAGCTCCAGGACATGTGCCAGGGCGATGGCACCCTGGCTTTTGGCGCCGGACTATCCGACCCCGACGACCCCGACGCCTCGCTGACCGATTTCACTGGCCGCAAGCGGCTGTGGATCGAAGTCGGCCAGCCTGACGACAAGCCGCTCGCCAAGGCCTGCAGCAAGGCCGATCAGGTCGTGGTCTACGCCTTTCACCATGCCGCTGAGCTCTGGTGGCGGGGTATTGAAAGAAAGCTCACCCGGCTCGACAACCTCCAGGTGTGGCGCTTGCCCGGCTCGGCGGCGCAGGAACTCGCCACGATCGCCAGCCGCAACATGCAGCTCGATGCGACCGTGATGGAAGGCGCCCTGACGCTCAGCAATCGGGAACACAACGAGCGCATCGAACCGGCGCGTTGGAAATAGTGGTCGACAACGATAGGAGCGGAGCATGGCCAAGGTAGCAATTGTCGGTTGTGGGGCGATGGGCTCGGTTTACGCCGCGTTGATGGTCGACGCCGGCCACGAGGTGCACGCCGTCACCCTGTGGGAGGATCACGCCGCGGCGATGGCCCGCAACGGGCTGCGGGTCGAGGGAGCGAGCGGCGATCGAACGGTGCCGATTCACGCGAGCACCAGCACCGCTGACATCGGCCCCTGTGACCTGGTGATAATCGCCACCAAGGCGTTTGACGTCGAAGCGGCTGCCCGCTCGGTGATCCCGCTGCTCAACGCCCGCACCACGGTTCAGGCGATCCAGAACGGTCTCGGTTCGGCCGAGCGGGTCGCGGCGATCATCGGTCCCGATCAACTCGCCGTGGGTGTCGTCGGCGGCTTCGGCGCCTCGCTGCGCGGGCCCGGGCACGTGCACCACAATGGCATGGAGATGATCCGTTTCGGTTCCTATGCCGGGTTGCCGCGCTCTGCCCTCGCAGCGTCAGCGGCGGTCTGGGAATCAGCCGGCTTTCGGGTTCGACTCTTCGAAGACCTGCGCCAGATGGTCTGGGAAAAGCTGATCTTCAACGTCACTTTTTCGGGCCCGTCGGCGCTGACCGGGATGACGATCGGAGAAATCATGGCCAACCCCCACGCCTGGCAGGTGGCGGACGCGTGCACCCACGAAGCGGTCGCGGTGGCCAATGCCGCCGGCATCCGCCTGGATGTCGGCGACCCCTACGAACACGTGCGCAAGCTCGGCGAGCGCATTCCCGGCGCGCGACCATCCATGCTGCTGGACTTTCTCGCCGGCCGGCGCTGCGAAATCGACGTCATCAACGGTGCAATCCCCCGCGAAGGCGCCAGGCTCGGGGTTCCCACCCCGGTCAACGACACCGTGGTCGCCCTGGTCAAGGCACGCGAGGCCGGTTTCCCCAGGAACTGAAGAGGCCGCTTCCATGGGCTCGCCGCGGCATCAGCGACCGGGCGGTGCCGGCCAGGTGATTGCCAGGATCGCCATCTTATTCTGCTAAGCTTGATTGTTTATGGTCCCACTGGGGAGATAAGGCTTGGACCGCATCTTTGATCGGCTGGACGCGCTGTCACCGGAGGTATTGCGCGGCCTCCAGCGCGGCGTCGAAAAGGAAGGACTGCGCGCCCGTCCCGATGGCATGCTCTCCGATCGTCCGCATCCAGAGGCGCTGGGCGCCCCTCTTACCAACCCCCATGTCACTACCGACTTCAGCGAGTCGCAGCTCGAACTGATTACCGGCGTTCACGGCGATGCCGACGCCTGCGTCGAGGAACTGACCCAGATCCACCAGTTCGTCCAGCGCCAGCTCGATGACGAGGTGATCTGGGCGAGCAGCATGCCTTGCCGGTTGCCGGCTGACGACGAAATCCCGCTAGGCAAATACGGCAGTTCCAACCTCGCGCGCATGAAGACGGTCTATCGCAAAGGGCTCTCGTACCGCTACGGCAGCCGGATGCAGACCATCTCCGGGGTCCACTACAACTTCTCGCTGCCTGATGCCGCCTGGCAACTCCTGCAGCAACGCGACGGTTCAACGGCCGATCCGGTGGCCTACCGTAATGACGCCTACTTTGCGTTGATCCGCAATTTCCGCCGTCATTCCTGGCTGCTCCTCTACCTCTTTGGGGCCTCGCCAGCGGCCAGCAGGTCGTTCGTGACCCACACCGCGCGGGGGCTCTCCGAGCTCGAAGCATGCACGCTGTTCCTGCCCAGGGGGACAACCCTGCGGATGGGACCGCTGGGCTACCAGAGTGATGCGCAGGCCACGCTCGGGGTGAGCTACAACAGCCTCGAAACCTATTCCCGGCGTCTCTGTCGCGCGCTGCGCGAGCCCTATCCTGCCTACGAGGCGGTGGGAGTCCGCGACGGTGATGACTACCACCAGATGAACACCACCCTGCTGCAGATCGAAAACGAGTTCTACGGGACCATTCGTCCCAAGCGTAGCGTCCATCGCGGCGAGCGACCGCTGCACGCGATCGGTGAAGGTGGGGTCGAGTACGTCGAGGTCCGTTGCATGGACGTCGATCCTTTCTCTCCGGTCGGCATCGCGCCCTCGACCATGAGATTTCTGGACGTCTTCCTGCTCCACTGCCTGCTCGCCGAGAGTCCGCCCGACACGCCCGAAGAGATCAAGGCTATCGCCCGCAACCAGTACCTGACGGCCGAACGCGGTCGCGACCCGGCGATGCGCCTGACCCGCGGGGAGAGCGAGGTCGCGCTCCCGCAATGGGGACTGGAATTGCTCGACAGCCTGGCGCCGGTGGCCGCAGCTCTCGACGCCGCCCGGAGCGCCGACCCTCGCGCCGGCAATATCGGACCGGGCCCGAGCGCCGCCCCTCATCGCGATACCCTTGCCCGGGCGCGCGCCGCGCTCGCCGATCCCGCACTGACGCTTTCGGCAATGGTGCTGCAGGAAATGGCGGTGGGGTACGAAAATTCCCACTTGCGCTTCGCTCTGGCGCAATCGCTGCGCCATCGGGCCCTGCTCCTTGACACCGAACTGCCGCCTGCACAGATGGGGCGCTTGCGCAGGATCGCGGCGGAATCGGTTGCCGAACGAATTGCCGTTGAACAGGCCGATACGGTGCCGTTCGAGACCTACCGCCAGCAATATCTGGCGCAGCGCCTGATTGGCGGCGCTGCCGGCAACTCGGCCGACGCCGAGGCGCCCTGCCAATAACACGGCGAGAGCAGCTCAGGCGGCCGCAGTACCTCGTGGGACAGTAAGCACGGCTTCGAGGCCGCCTTGCGGGCGATTGCGTAGAACCAGATCCCCGCCAGCGCCTTGCGCGATGTTGCGGGCAATGGTCAACCCCAGCCCCGTGCCACCAGTGGCGCGGCTGCGTGAGCCCTCGAGACGGTGGAACGGCTCGAAGACCTTCTCGAGGTCGGCCTCGGGTATGCCTGGTCCTTCGTCAAGCACCCGCAGCACCAGTTCCGCGCCCACCGAACTCACCGCGATGACTGCCGAGCCGGCGTACGCGAGCGCGTTATCGAGCAGATTGCCGAGGCAGCGCCGCAGCAGTGGGGCGTTGGCAACGACCTGGCCGGCGGCATCGCCCTCGATCCGAACGTTGCGGCCAGTTTCGACATAGTCCGCCTGGACGCTCTCGAGGAGCGCATCGACGTCCACCGGTTGGCGCTGGGCGGCGGTTCCCACCCCGCGAACGAATTCGAGCGTCTGGCTGACCATCGCCTCGATTTCGCCGAGATCCTTCCCGAAGCGCTCCCTGGTCTCGTCGTCGAGCAGTTCAGCACGCAAGCGCATCCGGGTAAGTGGCGTCTTGATGTCGTGCGACATCGCCGCCAGAATGCTGGTCCGCTCGCGGATAAAGCGCTGCAGCCGTCCCTGCATGGCGTTGAATGCGGCCGCCGCATGGCGCACCTCGAGCGGTCCGGTTTCAGGCAGCGGGGCACGGTCGATGTGGCGGCCGAGAGCGTCAGCCGCCTTGGCCAGAACCCCGAGCGGTCGCACTACCCAGCGCACCGCAAACAGCGACAACAGCAGCACCGCAGCCAGCGAAATCACCAGTGTCGCCACTAGGCGCAGCGGCAGATCGGCGGAGGCACGCGGCACCAGCGTGTCGAAGGTGACCCAGGTGCCGTCGCTGAGCAGGACCTGGGTCATGAACAGCAGGCCATGGTGCATCCCGGCACCCATGCCCATGCCCATCCCCATTCCGGACCCCATCATCATCCCAGGACCGCCGCCAGGCGCGGCGGCGCGCGCCGGCCCATCTGTCCCGCCCCGCCATACTCCGGGAGCGCCACGGACCCCTGGAGGCTCCTGGGGCCACTCGATGGCCCGCACCCGCAAGTCTCGGTCGCTCCCGAGCGCCCCGCGGAGCGCGGAAGCGAAGCGCACCGCATTGAAATCCGGGCTGGGATCAATCGGCACCGGCGCCAGATCGAGCGACACGAGCTGAGGGGGAGCGTTGAGAATGGTCACGATCCGAGTGCGCTCGCCACGATCGACCGAATCGAGCAGACGAACGATGTCGGCGATGCGCTGCGCGGGCTGCATTCCGCTGGCGTGCAGCAGCAGGCGATCGCGCTCCGCAAAATTGATCGCCGAACTGAGCAGTTGTGCGAACAGCAACCCGGCAAACAGCACCAGTGCCATACGCCCGAACAGCGAGCGGGGCAGGAGTCGCATCAGTCGATTACCTCGACCGGACTCGAGAGCACATATCCCTCTCCCCGCACGGTCTTGATCAGCGCGGGATCGCGCGGGTCGTCGTTGATGCGGTGGCGCAGCCGGCTGATCAGCACGTCGATGCTGCGATCGAGTGCGTCGGCCTCGCGCCCTTGCGTCAGGTCGAGCAATTGGTCTCGACTCAAGACGCGGTTGGGATGTTCCAGCAGAATCCGCAGCAGACGATACTCGGCACCGCTCAAGGGCGCGACCACCCCTTGCGGCGAGACCAAATGGCGGTGCTGGTTGTCGAGCGTCCAGCCGGAGAACCTGAGCCTCTTGGCCTCGGTGGGGCGCATGTTTCGCGGCAGGCTGCGGGCGCGGCGCAGGATCACCTTGATACGCGCCAGCAACTCCCGGGGGTTGAACGGCTTGGGCAGATAATCGTCGGCGCCCATCTCGAGGCCGACAATCCGGTCGGTCTCGTCACCGCGCGCGGTCAGCATGATTACCGACACATCGGAGCGCACCCTCAAGTTGCGGCACAAGGTCAAGCCATCATCGCCGGGCAACATCAGGTCGAGCACGATGAGATCGATGCTCCCCTTCTCCAGCGCCCGCCACATTGCCCCGCCTTCGCCCACGGTGGTGACGCGCATGCCGTTACGCGCCAGGTAGTCGCCCAGCAGCTGGCGAATTTCCTGATCGTCGTCGACGATAAGGATATGATCACGTTGCTCCATGGGCAGTCTTATACCTTGTTCTGAACGCCTCGGTCCGGAATTATGTAATCCATTGTTTCAAACGACGGCCGCGAAACGCCACGCTACAAATTGGCGGAGCACTGGGTGTGGCAGCTTTGAAATATGTCGTGACCAGGCAGGTTGGTTCGCATTAAAATTAACGTTATCCTAAGGCTGACGGAGGGCGTTTCAATGAACATCACCAAATACGCGATCATCATTATGGCAGTGGCATTGGCGAGCGGTTGCGCTGACATGGCACCGGTACGCTACGGGCAAACAGCAGCGCCAGCCCCGGTCAACGAACGGGTCCAGGACCGCCACGGGAGGGTCGCCAAAGTGGAAATCGTGCAGGTCGACGATAACTATCGCTTTGGCGTCGGCACCGTGGTCGGCGCGGTCGCAGGCGGCATCGTCGGCTCGAACATCGGCGGTGGCAGCGGCAACACGCTGGCAACCGTCCTCGGCGCTGTCGCGGGCGGCTACGCCGGCACCGCGATCGAGAGCAAGACCAAGAAGCAGCAAGCGCAGCAGGTCACGGTCGACATGGATACTGGCGGCCGCCTGGTGATCAACCAGCCGATCGATAACCGGCTGAGGAGCGGGCTACGAGTGAGGGTCGAGGGCGCCGGCGATACCGCCAGAGTCGTCCCGCGCTGATCGCTGCACCTTGAGCAACACCAGCCGGTGGCGGTTACGCCGCCGGTCGGGTGTTGTGTGCAGCCTGTCGCCGCGGTCCTTGTCGGACTACGCCCTGGGAGTCGACCATTACGCAACCGTACAGGAGTGCACATGGTCACAAGAGCCGACGATCCACTGAACCTTCTGCAGAATGAGAGTAATGCCATCTCGTGGCGCAGCGAAGAAGAGTTGGCCAGCAGCGCCTTCGTCGCTGACCTCTACAGCGCGCGCATTATTCACTGGATCACCAAGCAGGGCGACCAGACTTCGCCCGCCGGCGAGCAAGCGGGATTCTCGAACGAGGCGGTAGTTCGGTCCTGGTTCGACTAGTCTAAGAAGATCAATCGGAAGCTGACCGGAAATGGCAAAGGGGCGACCTTCCGGCCGCCCCTCTTTCTTTCTGCCTACCCGGATCGAATTATTGAAACGGGGCGGCGCGCTCGATCAGTTCATCGAGTCCGGGCTCGTCCTTGTTGACCGGCACGCCCGGGTGAATGATCGACAGGGCACAACCTTCGGCTGCCTCGACCAGTTGGCGGAACGTTCCAAGCTTGACGTCAACGATATAGGCTTGGCGGTTGTTGTCGTAGGCGAACATCTTGGGGTTGATGGTCGTGCACTCGTCGCAACTCGAACAGCGCCCGGTATCGATGTAGGCTTCGCCATCCGCACGCTCGGGCTCCTCCGCGGCGCTCGCCGGGCTGGCTACCGGGGCACTGGCGATGGCCGGATCCGCGGCCACGGGGGCGGCAGTAGCCGGCGTTGCCACCGAGCGCGCCGCGTCGAGCGCAGCCTGGGCCGCCGACCAGGCGATCCGTTCACGCTCGACCAAAGCCTTGGCGTGCGAGTTGTGCAGGCCGCCCAGTTCCTGGAGGCTGTGCCACTGGCGCAGGCAGTGCTCGGCCGCGATCATCATCTTCTCGTCGACGATGACCCGGCGCATGGCGTTCTGGTCGTCGACCATCAAGATGTACGGCACGCTGCGCTGGGTCGAACCGGCAACTATTACCCTGGTACCAAGTGCCTCGGCCGCAGGGAACAGGTCCTCTTCCCACTTGCCACTCGACACTCCCGCGAAGTGGGCGGCGTAGCGGCTGTCACTGGCCACGAAGTCGATCATGGTGAAGCTCAGCCTGGTGTCGACCCGCCGATGCTCCCCGTCCTCGTAGCGCATGTCGTGGGTCGCCCAGTCGGCGGCGGCCTGAGGATTATCGGCCAGCGAAAAGCGGCTCGCCCAGTCGGCTCCGGCCGAGGGGTCGTACCAGAAAGTCGGGAATGCCCGTGACTCGGTGGCGGCCGCTCCGACCAGATAGGGCGAGATCCCGCCAGTGGTTCCCGAGTCACCGGAGAACACGCTCAACAGACCGGGGCCGTAGCTTGCCAATCCCGCCATCATCTGGTCGCGCAGCTTGAACAGGCCGGAACCAGAGGACTGCATCACGTAGACGTCATGCAGCCCCAGCGCCATCTTCGCGAGCTGTTTTGCGCCGGCTCGGAAAGCCAGGCGGCCATCGCCAATGATCGATGGTTCAAGGATGTCGTCAATCTGGAGCAGGAACTTGACCGGCAATCCGGCGCCCAGCAGTTCCATGAGTTCGGAGTTGTCACCGGGCTTGAGATCGGCGGCACGCAGTCGCACCAGGTATCCCGGGAAGAGCGCGAGTTCGTCTTCACCGAGCATCTGGGCGCTGAAATCGCGGAAAAACGGGTCGTGCCGTTCCGGGACGTAGTCGGAGCGCAGTTCGAGCCGCGCAATCGACATCGCCCGCACCAGCCCGACAATTTCCGGCAGGCGCTCACGATAAGCCGCAAGGGCTTGTGCCGAGTTATCGAACAGGAAACCATGCAAGTCAGACTTTGCAGTGCCTTCCGTGGTCACTCCCTCGAGACTCACGAAACGCTGCCGTTGCAGGATCGCCAGCACCTCGCGCACCCGTTTCAAACGCGCCTCCGGGACTGGAACCTTGGCCGAAAGCTTTGAGAGCACACCTGAGAGAGCGTCGAAATCGAGCTCGTCGGCGAAGGCGTTGGCCATCGCCGCACGCAGGTTCTCCGGATTGCGCCCCTGTGGAGACAGCGAAAAGTCCGCTCGCAGAACGTCGGCCAGGCGTGCGATCAGCGCGCCGATCTCCTTGCGAAACCGTTTCGCCCGGGCAGCCTCCACCGAGCGCCAGGCGTGGGTTACGAAGTTCTGCGGCAGTTCGGCATCGCAGGCGACCACGGCGCCATCGATCTTGAGCAGGGTGTGGGCCCGCTCCAGGCTGTCAGCAAACGCCGGGTCATCACCAGCCGCTGTCATCTTCGCCGCGATCGTGTGCCAGAGCGAATTGAGCGTGCCTCGGGCACCCTGCTCCAGCACGGCTACGCGGATCGCGCGCTCCAGCCGGCGCAAGTGCATGGCGGTGCGCTCCGGAGCCGGGTCAACCGCCAGCTTGGCCGCGAGGCCGTCGATGAGCGCGCTGAGCGACTGGATGCAGGACGCCGGCTCGGCGCCTTCAACCAGCACCACCGGGAAATCGTGGCGTAGTGCGGCGAGATCACGATACTGCGCCATCAGCGCGGGTCGCATGTTCTGACCGGCGATCAAGTCGAGCCCATTATTGGGCCGCTTGCCGGTCAGGTGAAAGGCAATGTGGGATTGAAGTTCCGCTTCCATTTGGATTCTGCGCTTGCTCGGGTTGGTTACGTAGGGATCAGTCGGCGATCACACGGAGAACTTGTCGAACTCAGCTTCGAGGCCGGACCGGACGTACTCCGTGGTACGGGGCTCGCCTGCGTGTCGCACGTCCTCGTAGCACGGGACACTCCGGTCCTGGAACAGGATCCCGACCGGGATATGCTCCTGGTTCGAGATGATCTCGCGCGCCCGGTGGATGTTCGCCGGATCGTGCTCGAGCTGATTCTGGTAGACCTTGGACACCCCGCTGCTCAACTTCAGGCCGTTGGCATGGTGCAGCAGCTGGATGCGGCTGGGGTCGTTGAGGAAAGCCTCGTGCAGCTTGGGCAGCCACTCGGGGCAACGCTGCACGATGCGCACGAACGAGAAGCCCTTGTGGTGATAGGCCTTGGAGAGGATGTCGTAGAGCACCTCCGGAATCCAGTCCACGGCCTGCGCCACGAATGACACGTTCTGGATACCCAGCGTGACCGCCAGCGGATGCAAACCTTCGAGGTACGACCCCTGCGGCGTGGTGTTGCTCTTGAGCCCAAGCGGTGAAGTTGGTGACGCCTGTTTCTTGGTCAGTCCGTAGACCTGGTTGTCGTGCAACATCACCGTCATGTTCATGTTGTAGCGCACGCCATGAATCCAGTGCGCCGCTCCGATGCTGCAGCAGTCGCCGTCACCGGTGTTGACGAACACGGTGAGGTCCGGCCGGGCCATCTTGACGCCTTCGGCTACCGGGAAGGCGCGGCCGTGGATTCCGTGGAAGCCGTAGGTCTTCATGTAGTGCGGAAAGCGGCTCGAGCAGCCGATTCCCGACACGAACACGGTCTTTTCGGGCCGCAGATTCTCGTCACGGCAGAGCCGCTGGACCGCTGCCAGGATGGCGTTGTCGCCGCACCCGCTGCACCAGCGCGGCACGCCACCCTTGTAGTCCTCGATCTCGTGGCGCTTCTCGTAGAGTTGCAGCAGGCATTCGGTAGGGGCGATAGTCATGATCGATCTCTCAGTTCCGCAGTTTTTTCAGAAGTGCCTTGCGCACGACACTGGGCTTGAGCGCGCGGCCCTGGGCCTCGCTCCAGCAGTCGATGTCGATCACATAGCGCGCGCGCAGCATCGTCGCCAGCTGGGAGTAGCGGCGATTGTCCTCGTCGATGAGCTTGTCCTCGAGCTTGTCCGACCAGCTGTTCTCGACGGTCATGACCTTCTTGAACCGCTGCATCACTTCCTTGACCCCTGAAGCCATCGGCTGCAGGAAGGTCAGGTGCAACGACGAAACCTTGTGCCCGTCGGAGCGCAGTCCCGCAACGGTCTCCTCGATCGCGCCGCGGGTGCTGCCCCAGCCTACCACCAGCAAGTCGCCCTCGGTCCCGCCGAACACCGGCGGGGTCTTGAGCGTCTTCTGCAGGGCGGCGAGCTTGAGGCTGCGCGCCCGCAAGGCCTTCTCGTTGGAGTCAGCGTCATAGGCAACCCGGCTGTTGGCGTCATGCGCCAGGCCGGTCAGAGTGTGCATACCCCCCGGTTGGCCGGGAATGAAGCGCCGGGCCAGCCCGGTTTCGTGGTCCCAGTCGTAGGGCTTCACGCCTACCGGCACCGCGCTCTGGTCGATCGGTGGCGCCATCCAGTTCTCGGAGAAGTGCGGCCGGGTGAACGGCTGCTGCGAGGCCGAAAGATGGGCGTCAGAAAGAACCACGACCACCATGTTGAAGGTCTCGGCGATCTTGCGGGCGGTAATCATCGAGTAGAAGCACTCTTCCAGGGTCGACACCGCCATGACTACCTTGGGAGCATCGCCGTGACTGCCGTAGACCGCCGCGAACAGATCGCTCTGCTCACCCTTGGTGGGCTGCCCGGTGCTGGGGCCACCGCGCTGCACATTGACCACCACCAGCGGGATCTCGCCCATCACCGCCAGACCGAGAGCCTCCTGCTTGAGCGAGAAGCCCGGGCCGGAGGTAATCGTAAGGGTACACTTGCCGGCGTACGACGCGCCAATGGCGAAAGCGCAGGCCGCGATCTCATCCTCGGCCTGATGAACGATGCCGCCGACGTTCTGGAACACCTCGGCCAGGTAGTGCGACGCCGAGGTCGCCGGGGTGATCGGGTACATCGAGCAGATTTCCATCCCCGAGGCCAGCACGCCCAGCGCCAGCGAGGTGTTGCCGTTGACAATGATCTGCGGCGCGGTCGGGCGCTCGGCCGGAATGCTGTACTTGAACTCGAGCGTCTTCTCGGCCCACTTGAAGCCCGCGTCCAGCAGCCGGATGTTGACGTCGATGATGCTCTGCGCCTTCTTCCCGAAGGTCAGCGCAATCTGCACGCGGGCCATCTCGAGATCGAGGCTGTAGATGCTCGCCAGCACGCCCAGCACGAACATGTTCTTGCCGCGCCGCGGGTCGGACATCACCTTGCGGCTCTCGAACTCCATCGGAACCTCGATGACCTCGTAGCCTGCGGCCACCAGTTCGTCATGGGTCTCGACGTAGGTCTTGGCAACCTCGGGATCGGCACTTTCGCGCCAGGCGCTCTCGAGCAGGATCTTGCAGTTCGGCTTGAGCTCACGCGCCCGCACCCGCCCAAGCAGGACCTGTTCATTGAACGCCACCACCAGGTCCGCCTCGTCACCGCCGTTGGTCACCCGCTGGGAGCCGATCCGGATGCGGTTGCCGCTGGCCCCAGCGACGCTGCGCGCCGGCGGACGAATCTCCGCGGGGATGATCTCCACGGTCCAGACGCCATTGCCCATCTTCGCTGCCAGTCCGCCCAGGGCCTGACCGCAGCGCTGCGCCCCCTCACCGGAATCGCTAACCACCTCGATCACATGCTCGGAGAGCACCTGGATCGTCTTCGCCGTTTTCTGCTTCGGCGCGGTCTTGCCCTTTTGTTCCTTGTCCGCCGTCATCACGTCGTTCATGTTCGTTCCGTCATGCCCTTTTGTCATCTGAGACCAGCCGACCGCGACGCGGCCGGCTCCTGCTGTCCTATTCGGCCAGTACCCGCACGAAATTGTGTTCGCGCCGGTCAATTCCAAACAGTTCCGGCACCTTGGTTTCGCCCTGTTCGTCCTTGCCCAGACCATGGACGCCGAGATAGACTTTCATCGCCGCCGCCGCCCGGCGCCCCGCGCCCATTGCCTCGATCACAGTCGCCGCACCGGTGACGATATCGCCGCCGGCAAAGACTCCCGAGAGCGAAGTCTCGAATTCGTCATTGGCCGAGATATATCCCCACTTGTTGAGCTCGAGGTGCGAAGTCTGGCCGATGATCGGGTTGGCATTGGTGCCGATCGCGTAAACCACCATATCGCACTCGAATTCATGCTCGCTGCCCTTGACCGCGACCGGACGACGCCGCCCCGAGGCGTCAGGTTCGCCCAGTTCCATGCGCACGCAGCGCATCCCGCGAACCGAGCCGTTGCCATCGTCCAGCACCTCGATCGGAGCGGTCAGCCAGTGAAACTCGACCCCCTCCTCCATGGCGTGGTGCAGTTCTTCGGCCCGCGCCGGACTCTCAGTCTGGGTGCGCCGGTAGACGCAGTAGACCTTCTCGGCACCGAGGCGCCGGCTGACCCGGGTCGCATCCATCGCCGTATTGCCGGAACCGATCACCGCCACCCGCCGACCGATCGGCAACGGGGTGTCGAAATCGGGGAACTCCTTGGCCCGCATCAGGTTGCAGCGGGTCAGCAACTCGTTGGCTGAAAGCACGCCGTTGAGGGAGTCACCGGGGATCCCCAGCATCGTCGGATAGCCCGCCCCGGTGCCGATGAACACGGTGTGAAAGCCGAGTTCTTCGATCATTTGCTCGATCGTGAAGAGGCGCCCCACCAGGGTATTGTTCTGGAACTTGACGCCGAGCTTCCGGAGATTCTCGATCTCAGCGTCGATGACCTCGTTGGGCAAGCGGAAATCCGGAATCCCGTAGCGCAACACGCCACCCGGCTGGTGGAAGGCTTCGAACACCGTCACGTCACAGCCAGCCTTGGCCATGTCGGCAGCACAAGCCATTCCCGCCGGTCCCGAGCCGACGATCCCGACCTTGAAACCGGTGGGTTCGACATAGGGGGCGGTAGCCCAGTTCTTCGCGATGGCCAGGTCGCCGACGAAGCGTTCGAGACGCCCGATCGCTACCGGCTCCAGGTCATCACCGACTATGCACACGCCTTCGCACTGGTTTTCCTGCGGGCAGACCCGGCCGCAGACCGCCGGCAACAGGTTGGTCCGCGCGATCACGTCATAGGCGCCGCGATAGTCCTTGCCGTGGATCTTCTCGATGAACGCCGGGATGTTGATCCCCACCGGACAGCCGCTGATGCACTTGGGGTCGGCGCACAGCAGACAACGCTCGGCCTCCCTGGCAGCCTCAACCGCGTTGTAGCCAAGATTGACTTCGGTGAAGTTACGGGCCCGCTCAACGGCCGGCTGTTCGCGAACCGGCGTGCGCTCCTGCGGGATCGTGCGAATCGTTCTTTTCTTCGCCATGTGCTGCTCTAGCTCCTGAGATAGCCCCAACCGGCCGGCCCCTCAACTGCGGGGCGAGCCTCCCTTTCAATTCCTATTTCGTACCGGCACGCGAAACCTCGCGGGCACCTTCCATGCGGCACTTATCGCTCCAGCGCTCGACCGCCTGGCGTTCGACATCCTTGTAGCGGCGCAGGCGCATCATCAGGTCGTCGAAATCGACCTGGTGGCCGTCGAAGTCGGGACCGTCAACACAGGCGAACTTGACCTCGGAACCCACGTTGACCCGGCAACCACCGCACATCCCGGTGCCGTCGACCATCACCGGATTCAGGCTGACCATGGTCTTGATCTTGCGCTCGCGCGTCGCCTCGGCCGCGGCTTTCATCATCACCGGTGGCCCGATCGCGATGCACTCGTCGATGTCGTCGTGCTTCTCGAGCGCCATCCTGATCCCGTCGGTCACCAGGCCCTTGATCCCGGCCGAGCCGTCATCGGTGCAGATGATGAATTCGTCGCAGACCGCGCGGAACTTGTCTTCCCAGAACACCAGGTCCTTGTTGCGAAAGCCCACGATCCCGATCACGTAGGCGCCGCTTTCCTTGAGGGCCCGTGCCTGCGGATAGATCGGCGCCACACCCAGACCGCCGCCGACACAGATCGCCTTCTTCGCGTGACCCAACTCGCTGGGCAAGCCCATCGGGCCCACCAGGCCATAGAGGTGGGTGCCGACCTGGCAGGCCTGGTGCATTTCCTGGGTGCTCTTGCCGACCGCCTGGATCACCAGGGTGATAATCCCCTTGTCGCGATCAAAGTCGGCGATGGTCAGGGGAATGCGTTCTCCATGCTCGTTGAGCATGGCGATCACGAACTGTCCGGGCCGTGCGGCCTTGGCCATCAGCGGATGCCGGATCTCCAGCAAGTAGGTGACATCGGAAAAGTCTTCACGACCGACAATTTCAAATTCGGACATCTGGGACATCTGGAATACCTCCGGCTCAGCCTACAAATGCAATTAATCGACGCGATCCGGTCGCCCGCATGGTCTTATGCGCGCCGGTTCGTGGGAATTTTGGATTGAATAGATAGCGTCGGCCGCCACTGGATTGCAGGTGGCGGAGACGGAGGGATTCGAACCCTCGATGCAGGTTTTGCCCGCATGCTCCCTTAGCAGGGGAGTGCCTTCGACCTCTCGGCCACGTCTCCACGCTCGCCTTGCGAGCGCTGCGAAGTGTATCGACAGCACCATCAGCGGTCAAACGACCTCGCCATTGCTTACGTGGCCAGGCTGCTGCTCGAGACCGAATGCCTTGTGTAAGGCCCGCACGGCAAGCTCCATGTACTTGTCCTCGATCACGACCGAGATCTTGATTTCGGAGGTCGAGATCATCTGGATGTTGATGCCCTCATCAGCGAGCGTACGGAACATCTGACTGGCGATGCCGACGTGGGAGCGCATCCCGATCCCCACCGCCGAGATCTTGCAGATCTTGGTGTCGCCAACGATTTCCCCGCCGCCAACCTTTTCGCGAACCTTGGACTCGAGCACCGCCAGGGCTTTCTGATATTCATTGCGATGCACCGTGAAGGAAAAATCGGTCATGCCATCCACCGACTGGTTCTGGATGATCATGTCGACGTCGATGTTGGCGTCAGCTATCGAACCCAGGATCTGGTAGGCGATCCCAGGCCGGTCCGGCACCCGCATTACCGTTATCTTGGCTTCGTCGCGGTTGAACGCGATCCCCGAGATGACCGCTTTTTCCATCGTCTCATCTTCCTCGAAAGTAATCAGGGTCCCCGAAACTGCCTCTTGGGCGAGATCGATGTCGGGTGTGGTCAAGCTCGAGAGCACTCGGGTCTTGACCTTGTACTTGCCGGCAAATTCAACCGAACGAATCTGCAGGACCTTCGAACCGAGACTGGCCATCTCGAGCATTTCCTCGAAAATGATCTTGGCCATGGGCCGAGCCTCGGGAACGATCCTGGGATCGGTCGTGTAGACGCCGTCAACGTCGGTAAATATCAGGCATTCTTCAGCGCGCAGGGCGGCGGCGACCGCCACCGCAGAGGTGTCCGAGCCACCGCGACCGAGCGTGGTCACGTTGCCGTCGGAATCGATGCCCTGGAAACCGGTGATGATGACCACCCGGCCCGCTGCAAGGTCGGCCAGCACCCGCTGGGCCTCGATCGACATGATGCGCGCCTTGCCGAAGGCATTGTCGGTGCGCACCGGCACCTGCCAGCCGGCGTAGCTCACCGCCGGAACGCCAAAAGCCTTGAGGGCCATCGCCAGCAGTCCAACCGAGACCTGTTCGCCGGTGGCGGCGATCATGTCGAGCTCGCGGCTGTCGGGTTCGGCGTCGATTTCCTTCGCCAGGGCGATCAGCCGGTTGGTTTCACCGGCCATTGCCGAGGGCACCACGACCATCTGGTGCCCTGCCTTGTGCCATTTGGCGACCCGCTTGGCGACATTGCGAATGCGTTCCGGCGAGCCCATCGAAGTGCCGCCGTACTTATGGACAATCAACGCCATGCTGGTCTCAAGGCTCTCAAGTGAACAAAACCGAACTATTTTATGGCTTCTTTAACTTCAGTTCAAATGAAGCACTTGGCTTCTTGGTGGTATTCCCAGCGAAAACCAAGCCGCTCACCGCTGCGGCTCGCCATTCGGGTGTCAAAACCTATCCCGGCCACCCAGAGCAAATGTTCACCAAAATAGGCGAGCGGCAAGCGCGCCCGCTGCCAGTTAGGTACGCCGTGTTCCTGAAAAACATTCTTAAGACTACGGCTCGGCCCGTCCTGATTCAGCTGCAGCCGCTCGCGCCCGCGCCGGGCACGCACCACCAGCGGGGTGGCGGCCAGAGTCGCACGGGCTACTCCCCAGGCTCCTTCACTGTGCTCAGCCTCGATACGCAGTCGCCCGCCCAGCTCGGGGACCTCGATGAAAGTCTCGCCCTGCCAGTTGATGGTCACCTCGCCCGGCGATACGGTGGCTGTAGCCGCGCTGTGCGTCTCGACCACGATCCAGTCGCGATAACGTCGGACGTGGCGCCCTTCATGGGTCAGCAGCAAGGCGGCGTCGGGAGCCGCACGGCCGAGCTGGCGCTGCATTTCCTGCAAGCGCGCCTGCGACGGTGCGCGCAGCCCGTGGCGAGCCAGCCAGGCGCGCAACACCTGCGCCTGGCGCGCCGGGGGCAGTTCCAGCCAGCGTGAGAGCCTGATCGTGTCGCCGAGAACGGGGTCGGTCTCGGCCGCAGCCGCGAGATCCGAGCGCGCCACATCGGCCAGCAAGGTTGCCGCCTCAGCGGCGTGCCCCGCCAGCCGGGCGAGCGTCTGGCGGTAAGCCGGGAAATGACGCGCGATCGCCGGCAGCACCTGGAGCCGCAGGGCATTGCGCACGTAGCGGGTATCGCTGTTGCTCGGATCGTCGGCATGCTCAATGCCGTGAGCCGTCACGTAGAAGTCGATCGCGGCACGCGGGACCTCGAGCAACGGACGCCAGCGCCACAGCTTCACCGGCACTGCGCCAGCCGGCGGCGAGACGTCACCGGCTGTTTCACCGACGTCAGCCGCCAGCACCGGCATCGCGGCGATCCCCGCCAGTCCACTGCCGCGCAGCGCCTGCAGCAGTACCGTCTCGGCGACGTCGTCGAGGTGATGGGCCAGCGCCAGCACGTTCGCGCCCGACTCACGACACAACTGGGCGAGGCAGGCGTAGCGCGCAACCCGCGCCGCCTCCTCGAGTCCGCGGCGCCCGACGCCGGTCACTTCCACCCTTGCAGCCCGCAAGGTGACGCCCTGCGTCGCCGCGCAGTTGCGCGCGCAATCGACCCAGGCCCCCGATTCGTCGTGCAAGCCGTGATCGATGCTCAATGCAATATGGGCTCGGCCGCGCGTGCCGAGGGCATGCAGCAGTGCGATGGAATCGCGCCCGCCGGAGACGGCCACCGCGATGGTGGCGCCGGGGAGTTGCTCGTCGAGCGCCGCCAGCGCAGCGTCGAGGGCGACATCGAGGGTACCGGCGTCGGATCGCGCCGGGGCAGCGTCCGGAGCTCTAACGCGGCGCGGCGGTTTCCCGGAACTTGCCATAAGCCATGATTCTCTTGTGACGCTGCTCGACCAACTCGTCGGGTCGCAACCCGGAGAGCTGGCGCAGCCCCTCGGCGAGCGAGCGCCGCAGCAGCTTGGCCATCTCGTCGGGATCGCGATGGGCGCCGCCCACCGGTTCATTGACGATCCGGTCAATCAGCCCGAGGGCCTTGAGCCGCAGCGCCGTGATGCCCAGCGATGTTGCCGCTTTCGGAGCCTGCTCGCCGCTCTTCCAGAGGATGGCGGCACAACCTTCGGGCGAAATCACCGAATAGATCGCGAACTGCAGCATCAGCACCGTATCTGACACCGCGATCGCCAGGGCACCGCCCGAACCGCCCTCCCCGATCACGGTGGCGATGATCGGCACGCGCAAGCCGGCCATTTCAAACAGGTTGCGCCCGATCGCCTCGGACTGGCCGCGCTCCTCGGCGCCAATCCCCGGGAAGGCCCCGGGCGTATCGACGAAGGTCAGCAGCGGGATGTCGAATTTCTCGGCGAGCTTCATTAGGCGCAAGGCCTTGCGATAGCCCTCGGGGCGCGACATGCCGAAGTTGCGGTAGGTGCGCTCGCGGGTATCGCGACCCTTCTGGTGCCCGATGATCATCACCGACTGGCCGTTGAAGCGGGCGAGCCCGCCCACGATCGAGGGATCGTTGGCGTAAGACCGATCGCCGTGCAGCTCGTGGAAATCAGTAAAGAGGGCCCGGATATAGTCGAGCGTGTAGGGCCGCTGAGGGTGGCGCGCAACCTGGGCGATCTGCCACGGGCTGAGCTTCGCGTAGGCACTCTTGATCAGGGCGTGGCTCTTCTTGCCGAGCCGCTCGATTTCGTCGGCGATGTCGAGCGTCGAGTCGTCCTGCACGAAGCGCAGGGCCTCGATCTTCTGTTCGAGCTCCGCTATCGGCTGCTCAAATTCCAGATACGTGGTCTTCATCAATACTCCACCGGCACGGGGTCGAGGCTGCGCCACATTATCCAGGTTGCGACGCTGCGCCAGGGGCGCCACGACTCGCCGATCGCGAGCACTTCGCCACGGCTTAGCTCTGCCCCATCCCTGTAGTGCCGCGCGATGGCGCGTAGCAACCCGAGATCGTCGACCGGGAATACGTCCGACCGCAAGAGATTGAATATCAGAAACATCTCCGCTGTCCAGCGCCCGACGCCACGTACTTCCACCAGCTGGTCGATTACCTTCTCGTCGTCGAGTTGCGGCAGCGCCAGGGGATCGATATCGCCAACGGCGAACCTGCGGGCGAGATCGCGGACATATTCGGCCTTGCGCTGCGACAGGCCGCAGCGGCGCAGCGTGGTTGCGCGCATCCTAGCCACCCGCTCGGGCCGAACCTCGCCCGCGGCGGTCACAAAGCGGTCCCAAACCGATTGCGCGGCCTTGACCGAGATCTGCTGACCGACGATGGCCCTGGCCAGGGTTACGAAGGAATCCCCCCGTGCGACCAGGTGGCTGGCGCCGAGCGTGTCGATCAGGCGCGCCATGACCGGATCGGCGGCCGCCAGTTCGCAACAGGCCTGGTCCCAGTAGTGCGGCTTGCCGACTGGCGCGCCGGACATCGGCCTACCCCCGCCGCCAGGTCGTGCCGGCGGGAGAGTCCTCCAGCACGATGTTGCTGGCGGTCAGATCGTCCCTGATCCGGTCGGCCTCGGCCCAGTTGCGTTCCTTCTTGGCGAGTGCGCGGGCGGCGATGGCCGCCTCGATCGCGGCATCGTCGAGTCCCTCGGCAGCCGCTGCGTCACTGCCCAGCAGCCCGCTGCGGCGGGCGTCGGCTGGTTTCTTGCGCAGCAACCCGAGCACCCCGGAGAGCGAACGCAAGCTGACTTCCAGAGCGCGCTCGTGGGTGCGATTGAGTTCAGTAGCGAGATCGAACAGCACCGCCAGCGCTTCCGGGGTATTGAAGTCGTCGTCCATGGCAACGCGGAAACGCTCGACGAACGGCACCGCGACCTGGTCCACGCCTGAACCGAAGCCGGCGACACTGAAGTCCGGCCCGTCAGCGCCCTGTGCCGACACAAAGTCATCGCTCAACGCCGTATAGAGGCGCAGCAACGCCTGGCGGGCGTCCTCGAGATGGGTGTCGGAGTAGTTCAGCGGGCTGCGGTAGTGCGCGCGCAAGATGAACAATCGCACCACCTCGGGATCGAAGGCGCGCAACACCTCCTTGATGGTGAAGAAGTTGCCCAGTGATTTGGACATCTTCTCGTCGTCGACGCGCACAAAGCCGTTGTGCATCCAGTAGCGCACGAACTGCCCGTCGCGTTGGTGGAACAGCGCACCCTCGCTTTGCGCGATCTCGTTCTCGTGATGGGGAAACTGGAGGTCGGCTCCGCCACCGTGAATGTCCAGGGTGTCGCCCAGCAGCGCATTGGACATGGCCGAGCACTCGATATGCCAACCTGGTCGTCCCAATCCGAACGGCGACTGCCACTTGGCCTCGAGCGGCTCGCCTTCCTTGGCTGACTTCCAGAGCACGAAATCGAGCGGATCGTGCTTGGCGTCGGTCACCGCAACCCGTTCGCCCGAGCGCAGATCGTCGAGGGTCTTGCCCGAGAGACGGCCGTAGTCCTCGAATTGCCGCACGGCGTAGTTGACGTCGCCGTCGGCCGCGCGATAGGCGTAGCCGTTGATCTCAAGACGTTCGATCAAGGCGAGCATCTGGGCAACGTACTGGGTGGCGCGGGGCTCATGATCGGGTGGCGCCACTCCCAGTGCGTGTTCGTCCTCGTGCATGGCAGCGATGAAACTCTGGGTCAGGGTGCCAATGGTCTGGCCGGTTTCGCGCGCCCGGGCGATGATCTTGTCATCGATATCGGTGATGTTGCGCACGTAGGTGAGCTGGTAGCCGCTCGCGCGCAACCAGCGCTGCACTGCATCAAACACCACCAGAACGCGCGCATGGCCGATGTGGCAGAAGTCGTATACGGTCATCCCGCAGACGTACATGCGGACTTTGCCGGGCTCGAGCGGAACGAAGATTTCCTTGCTTCGCGTAAGCGTGTTGTGGATTCGCAGCATATCGGCTTCGGTGATGATGGACTGAAGGTCCGTTGTCGAGGTCCTTGCGTGCCGCGCCGCGGCCACCCGCGTCAAATTCGCCTGCACGATCCCTGACCGCGCAGGTCGTCCGTTGCTAGAATGGGGGATGCAAATGAGTATAGCACCGGGCTGTGCACGGCCAGCAGGCGCAAACCGGGTCCTGAACCGCATACCGGGGTGGCTCGGCGCGCTCGTGCTGGTGGCCTGCGCCAGCGCTAATCCGGTCAATGCCGCCCAGCCGGCGACCAGCGCCACGGCGGCAGCGCCGGGCGCCACCAGCACTGCTGCGACGACCCCGGCGCGCGCGATCACGCCCGATCAGGTGAGCGCTGCCATCGCCGCTGCCCGGGCCGCGACCGACGCCGGCAATCGCGAGCGCGCACTCGCGATCCTCGACGCGGCCTTGGGCGGGAACCCGCGTGACGCGCGGCTGCGCTTTGCCAGGGCGGTCCAACTGGCCGAAGCCGGCCGCCAGGCCTTGGCGCTGACAGCGTTCACCGAGCTGACCCAGGAATTTCCCGAACTCCCAGAACCCCACAATAACCTCGCGACGATCTACGCCAGTCGCGGCGAACTAGACCTTGCCCTCAACCAGCTCGAGATGGCACTGCGTGCCCTACCCAGCTACGCTCTGGCCCAGGAAAACCTCGGCGATCTCTACCTGAGGCTGGCCGAGCGCTCCTACCAGCTTGCGCTACAGGCGCGGCCCGAGAGCGAGAGCGTGCGTGCCAAACTGACTCTGGCCCGCGAGATGATCAAGAAGATCATCACCGTGGCACCCTAATCCAAGTAGCCAAGCCCCCCTCTTCAGGAGTCCCACATGCGATTCAAACTTCCGATTCTCGGCGCCGTGCTGATTGGCCTGACCGCGGTAGCCGATGATGGTGCCACGGCCGAGGCCGCACCGCGGGTGCAGATCAAGACCAGCGCGGGCGAAATTGTCGTCGAACTCTACCCAGCCAAGGCGCCGCGCTCGGTCGAGAATTTCCTGGAATACGTCAAGAGCGGCCACTACGACGGCACGATCTTCCACCGCGTAATCGGCAACTTCATGATCCAGGGGGGCGGCTTCGACAAGGACTTCTACCAGAATCGACTGCAGCCGAAACCGACCCGCGCACCGATCGCGCTCGAATCGCAGAACGGGTTGCGCAATGACGTCGGCTGGGTTGCAATGGCCCGCACCGGGAACCCCAATTCGGCGACCAGCCAGTTCTTCATCAACACGGTCAATAACGACGGCCTCAACTACCCCTCGCCCGACGGCCACGGCTACGCTGTGTTCGGCAAGGTGGTCGCGGGGATGGAGGTGGTCAACGTGATCCGTGCCCTTCCCACTACTTCCGTCGGGCCAATGCGCGACGTCCCGGTCGACCCGGTCGCGATCGAGTCGGTTCGGCTCCTGCCGGAGCAATAGCCTGGTGCGCCAGCGCCGCCAGGAGAAGGCGATGATCGAGATCGGCGGTGGTGACGTGGCGGTGTTCGCCTCCGATATCCATCTCGACGACCACGACCCTGGCACGGCGCGCTGGTTTCTCGAAGCGCTCGCGCACGCCTCGAGCGATGCGACCCACGTCTTCGTGCTCGGGGACCTGTTCGAGTACTGGGTCGGCGACGACCAGCCCGGCGCCACGGTCGAGGCCGCAGTCGGACTGTTGCACGCCCTGTCGAGCGGCGGCGTCGAGGTTTTCGTCATGCGCGGCAACCGCGACTTCCTGCTCAACCAGGGCACTCCGGCCCATGCCGGGGTGGCTTTTACCGATCGGACCGGGGCGCTGATGCTCTCCGACCCGACTCGGGCCGACTTGTTCGGCACCCCCACCCTGCTGCTGCACGGCGACTCGCTGTGCACCGCCGACGCCGCCTACCAGGAGTTCCGGACCCTGTCCCGCGACCGGCAATGGCAGGAAGACTTCCTGCGGCACTCGCTGGCCGAACGCATCGAGTATGCCCAGGCGCTTCGTGCCCAGAGCGAGCGCTCCAAGGCCGACAAGCGTCCGGAATGGATGGATGTCGTCGCGGAAGCGGTACTTGAGACGGCGCACACGCACGGCATCGCCGCCATGATCCATGGACACACCCATCGGCCGGCCCGGCATCACCATCACCGCGCGGACCGCGAACTGGTGCGCTGGGTACTGCCGGACTGGTGGGCACTTGAGGACCGGGCAGACGAACATCCGCAGCGCGGAGGGTTCCTGCGCGTCAGCTCCGCCGGCTGGGAAGCGATCGGGCCATGGGCGGTGAGCCTCGCGACGCGGTGATCACCCGCGAGCCCTGCCCCGCTGCGGTCAGTCGACGATCCGATTCAGAGACGGCGCGTCGAGCAGTTCGCCGGCCGATTCGCTGACCTCAGCGCCCAGCCCCTTGATGGCGCGCTGCAGCTCCTCGATGATCCGGTCCTGGGCGGCGACGTGATCGATCAACCGGTGCAGTGCCAGCGACACCGGGTCATCGCCTCCCTGGGTGACGGCGTAGGCCGAGAAGCCCATCCGGGCAGCGTGCTCCTCGCGCCGCAAATCGTCGTCCTCGACGATGATGCGCGCCGGGATGCCAACCGCCGTGGCTCCCGGCGGCACTGCCTTGACTACCACCGAGTTCGAGCCGATGCGCGCCCCGGCGCCTACCATGAAGGGTCCGAGCACCTTTGCGCCCGCCCCGACCACCACCCCGGCCTCGAGCGTCGGATGGCGTTTGGTCCGTTCGAGCGAGGTGCCGCCGAGCGTCACACCCTGATAGATCGTGCAGTCGTCCCCAATCTCGGCGGTCTCACCGATCACCACGCCCATGCCGTGATCGATGAACACCCTCCTGCCGACCAGCACCGCGGGGTGGATCTCGATGCCGGTAAGAAACCTCGCGACATTCGAGATCCAGCGCGCCAGGGTGCGATAACCCGCGAACCAGATGCGATTGGCGATCCGGTGAAAAGCCAAGGCGTGCAGGCCCGGGCAGCACAGCAGCACCTCGAGGCGCGATTTGGCGGCCGGATCGCGCTCCATGATCGTGACGATATCTTCCCGAATCCGTTCAAACATTTCGCTGCCTCCCGGTGCCGTCCAGTAACCAAATGGTGACTGGCACCTTGAGCCAAGTTTAGGTCTTACCCCAAACCCCTGTTGCGGGAACATATACAAAGCCACTCATCAAGCGCCGGGCGCTGCGCGACATGACTGCCTTGTCGAGACGCCACCGGCCCTCGTGCGACGAGACGTCGGCGCCGACCGCGAGCACCCCCGAAACGTGCCCGATCCTGGTCGCCACGCCTGGAAGCGTACGCGCAATCTCGTTGACTATGGTTCCGGGCGTAGCCGCGGCAGCGGCCAGTGCGATGGCACCGGTGCCGGTAAAAGCGTGGTGCAACTTGCCCATCGACATGATCCGGGCCAGCACGTCGTGGCGATCGGCATCCAACTCGACTCCGGCGCTTGAGCGATAGTTACCGGGACGCGCGACCCAGGCAAGCTTGGGAGTCGCCGGCCGCACCCGGGTGGCCTCAGCGCTGCTCTCGGCCAGTCCCATCGCGACGGCCGCGTGCGAACGCACCAGTTCCAGGCGCTCCAGCAGCTTGCGATCACGGTTGATCTCGTCCGGCAGTTCGCGCCCGGTGAGGCCAAGCGCCTGCGCACGCACGAAAACGGTCGGATTGCCCGCCGCAATCATGGTCACCGTCAGCGCTCCGACTCCTGGAACTCGCAGCACCTCCTGGGTGGCTCCGGTCGGGAAGATCGATGCCGTGTCGGCAGCCGACAAGGGCGCGGCATCGGTCGCCGGCTCGGAACCGTAATACTCCAGGCGCACCTCGGCGGCGGGAAACGGCACCCCATCCTCGTTGAAACTGCCATCCTCGATCACCTCACCGCCCCGCACCGGGACCAGCGCGTCGATCCTCTGACCAAGGTTGCGCTGCCAGATCCTGACCCTGGTCAGTCCGTCGGTGGGCGCGACCAGGCCCTCGAGGACCGCGAATGGCCCGACCGCGGCCGAGAGGTTGCCGCAGTTGCCGCTGTAGTCGAGCAACCCGGTTTCGATCGCGACCGCGCCAAACAGGTAGTCGACATCGCAGTCGGGGCGCCGTGAAGGCGAGATCACCACGACCTTGCTGGTGCTGGAAGTACCGCCGCCCATGCCGTCGGTATGCTTCGAGTACTGGTCAGGACTGCCAAGTACCCGCGCGAAGAGCGCATCGCGGGCCGGTCCGGCCCGCGGCAGGTCGCGGTCGTGAAAGAACACGCCCTTGCTGGTGCCGCCGCGCATATAGACGGCCGGGATGCGCTGCTGGCTCATGTCATGCCCCCTGTGCGAATGGTCGCGGCGCCACCAGGCGACCCTGCGCTCACCGGAAACGCTCCGGATAACGCTCGATCTGGGTACAGACTCCGCGCAAGAGGTCGACTTCGGCGACCTCGAGGCGGGTGCGCGAGAACAGCCGACGCAGGCGCGGCATGAGCTTCTTGGGATGACGTGGATCGAGAAAGCCGATTTCGATGAGCGAACTCTCGAGGTGGACGAACAAGGCCCGGATCTGTTCATTGGTGGCGTAGGCGACACCTTCAGAGCGCTTGGGCTGTGCAACCGGTGCGTCCACCAGAGCCCGGCGCAACGTGTACGCCAGCACCTGCACGGCCTGCGCCAGGTTGAGCGAGCCGTAATCGGCTGCCCCGGGGATCGAGCACAAGGCCTGGCAGCGCAGCGCCTCGCCAATCAGCAGCCCGGTCCTTTCTGTTCCGAAAACCAGGGCCACCGCCGCCTTACGGTCGGCGACAAGCTCATGGCGGCAACGCTCGGCGGCGTCCTCCGGCAACTGTGCCTCGGGAGCGAATTCACGTCCGGCGGCGCTGATTGCGACTGCCAACGTGGCATTGGCCAAGGCCTCGTCGAGCGAGCCGACCACCCGGCACGAGGCCAGCACGTCCTGGGCGCCACTGGCGAATGCCAGCGCCTCGGGATGCTGCTCCATGTCAGGGTAGCGCGGCGCCACCAACGTCAGGCGCCGGAAGCCCATCACCCGCAGGGCACGCGCAGCAGCCCCGACGTTGCCCGGATGGCTGGGGCTGACGAGCACGAATTCGATCCGCCCAGCCGCGTCCTGGAAGCTCAGTGCCATCTGCTGGCCGGTGATCGATTAGAATGAAGGGTTTTCACGCGACAGGCATTGCCTCATGCATCCGATGCTCAACGTAGCGGTTCGGGCGGCTCGACGTGCCGGACGCGTAATCAATCGCGCCAGCCTCGACCTCGACACGCTCAAGATCACCCGCAAGACTCGCAACGACTTCGTCACCGAGGTCGACAAGGCCGCCGAGTCGGTCATTATCGATACCTTGCTCGGCTCCTTCCCGTCGCACGCGATCTTAGCAGAGGAGTCGGGACACAGGCCTGGCAGCGACCGCGCCTCGGTCGAAGACGCACCCTTCGTCTGGGTCATCGATCCGCTCGATGGCACCACCAACTTCATCCACGGCTTTCCGCAGTACGCGGTTTCAATCGCGCTGCGCGAAAAAGGGGGCGTCACCCAGTCGGTGGTCTACGATCCGACCCGCGATGAGCTGTTTACCGCTTCCCGCGGGCGCGGCGCGTTTCTCAATGATCGCCGCATCAGGGTCTCCAACCGGGCGCGGCTCGATGAGGCGCTGGTCGGCACCGGCTTCCCGTTTCGCAAGCTCGACGACCTCGCGGACTACCTGGTGATGTTCCGCGCCATGATCGAGAAGACCGCCGCGGTACGACGACCAGGCGCGGCAGCTCTCGACCTCGCCTACGTCGCCTGCGGGCGCTATGACGGTTTCTTCGAACTGGGCCTGATGCCCTGGGACGTGGCCGGTGGCAGCCTGCTGATCACCGAAGCCGGCGGGCTGATCGGCGATTTCGCCGGCGACCCCAACCATCTTAGCGGCGAACAGGTGGTGGCCGGCAATCCCAAGGTCTTCGCGGCGATAATTCACCTCCTGGCGGGCTGCCGCAAGCGTGAAGCGGCCGGCGCGAGTTCCCCCCTGGACTGATCGGCACCTGCGCCTGCCCGGCAATGCCGCGGCAAGCTCGAGACAGCAATTGTCACCCGCTGTGCGCCCAGGTGGTGCCCCATGGCACCTCATGGACGAGCGGCGCCGGGCATGGGCTAGACTAGTTGCCAGCCGAAAAGCGAAGGTTGACCGATGAGCTTTCCACCGTTGCCGGATCCCCATGCGATCGCCGTGATGTTGCTCACGCTGGTGGCGCTGGCACTGTTCATGCGCGAGAAGATCCCGCTCGAGACCTCGAGCATGATCGTGATCGTTGCGCTAGTGCTCGGCTTCGAAGTATTTCCTTACGTTTCCCCGCAGGGTAAGGCACTGCGCGCGGTGGAGTTCTTCCATGGGTTCGGACACGAGGCCTTGATCGCCGTTTCGGCACTGATGGTGCTGGGGCACGGGCTGGTGCGCACCGGAGCGCTCGAACCACTCGGCGGCGCTCTGGCACGATTCTGGCGCGTGCAGCCCACCTTCTCGCTGCTCCTGACCCTGATCCTGGTGGCACTGTTGAGCGCGTTCATCAACAACACCCCCATTGTCGTGTTGATGATTCCGGTACTGATCAGCGTGTCGACCCGTTCCAAGAGTTCGCCCTCGGCAGTACTGATGCCAATGGGGATGGCAACGGTCCTCGGCGGCACCGCGACCACCATCGGAACCTCGACCAACCTGTTGGTCGTTTCGCTAGCAGCCGACATGGGGCTGCGGCGGATCGGCATGTTCGACTTCGTCGTTCCAGGTGCGATCGCTGCCGGGATCGGGATTCTCTTTCTCTGGCTGATCGCGCCCCGCCTGCTGCCGCGGCGGACCACCCCGCTCAGCAACGCGTCGCCGCGCATCTTCACCGCCCATCTTCGTATTCCCGAGGGCAGCTTCGCGGACGGCAGAAAACTCTCCGAGGCAGTCACCAAGGTCGGGGGCGAACTAAAGGTTATGCGCATCGAACGCGGTGACGGAATGTACGTGACGCCATTTCCGGACGCCCGATTGCGCGCCGGCGACCGCCTGCTAGTCACGGACCGCCCAAGTAACCTCAAGCACTTCGAACAGGCCCTTGGCGCGACGCTGTACTCCGGCGACACGCGAGTTGACGAGGATCATCCGCTGAGTGCGTCGGATCAGCAGATCTCGGAGATTGTCGTGGTCGATGGCTCGCCGATCGCCGGCGAGACCCTGAAGACACTGCGCTTCATCCAGCGCTACCAGCTGGTGGTCCTGGCGTTGCACCGCGCCGGCAAACCGATCGCGACGATCGGCAAGGTCATGGGCGACGTTGCGTTGCAGCCGGGCGACGTGCTGCTGGTGCAGGGTCCGGCCGAGCAGATCACGGCCCTGCGCCAGGACGCTCGGATGTTGGTTCTCGATGCCACCGCCGATCTGCCAGACACGAGAAAGTCCCCGGCGGCCGTGATGATCACGATCGCGGTGATCCTCACTGCCGCTCTCGGGGTGGCGCCTATCTCCATCAGCGCACTCATCGGCGTACTGCTGCTGGTCATTACGCGCTGCCTGAAGTGGCACGAGGTCGCAGGCGCATTGAGTACCACCGTCATCCTGATCGTTGTCGCCAGTCTTGGACTTGGCATCGCACTGCTCAGGACCGGGGCGGCGGACTTCATCGCGCAAACGTTCGTTGCAACGACTTTCGGAGCCCCGCCGCTCGTGGTGCTCAGCGGCTTCATGTTGCTGCTGGCGGTTCTCACTAGCGTGGTATCGAACAACGCGACTGCCATGATCGGCACCCCGATCGCGATCAGCATGGCGCAACTGCTCGGTCAACCACCAGAAGCCTTCGTGCTTGCCGTCATCTTCGGTGCGAACCTTTGCTATGCCACGCCCTTCGCCTACAAGACCAACCTATTGGTCATGGCGGCCGGCGGCTATACCTTCGGGGACTTCCTGCGCGTCGGCGTGCCGCTCGTCATCATCATGTGGCTGTCTTACACCGGGTTGCTCGGTTACTTCTACGGCATCTGAGAGCGCCCCAGGGCACGGCCGTACGCTCACCCACTACCCGGAGACAGGATTCCTTGAGAGCCACGCTGCTGACAACCTCGTCGATGTTGCTGGGTTTGGGCATGCTGATGCTCGGCGCCGCGCTGCTGCTCGTCGAACGGCCCTTCGTAATGTTTCTGTTCGCAGCGACCGCCTACGGCGGTCTCTCGCTGACCATCTATTCGCAATCGATTTCGCACATCAAAGACCAGCGCCACCCCTCACAGATGGTCGCCGCCAGCAGCACCCCGATCATCGTCAACGGCGTCGGCTCGGTGCTTGGCCCCCTGTTCATCGCGGCGCTTATGCAGTGGTGGAGTGTCTCCGCCTACTTCGTGGGGATGGCCATGCTCCACCTCACCCTGGTCTCGTACACCCCGTGGCGCACTCGGCGGCGCCCACCCGTGCCCAGCGCCGAGAAGACCAGCTTCGTCGGGGTGCAGCCTCAGGCGGGGCCAGAGGGCAATCTTGCCCGCAGTGTCGATCTGGTCGATCCAGGAACAACTTAGAACCCGTCCTCTTGGGCGGGCATAGATGCGCGGGGGGACCGAGGTATGAGACCCTAACGGCTGGACGCGCACGCATGCCCGCGGAGCTCATGAAAGAACCTAAACAGCAGACCGCCGCGGAAGCGAACCCGCCCAGCACCGGGAAGTCCGGGCTGGCGGATTTCGCCGGCCACACTCCCATGATGCAGCAGTACCTGCGGATCAAGGCGCAGCACCCCGAACTGCTGCTCTTCTATCGCATGGGCGATTTCTACGAACTGTTTCACGAGGATGCCGAGAAGGCGGCGCGGTTGCTGGGCATAACCCTGACCCGGCGCGGTGCCTCGGCCGGACAGCCGATCAGGATGGCCGGCGTGCCATTCCACGCGGCCGAGCAATACCTGGCGCGACTGCTCAAGGCGGGCGAGTCGGTGGCGATCTGCGAACAGGTCGGGGACCCGGCGACCAGCAAGGGGCCGGTCGAGCGCCGGGTAACGCGGATCATGACCCCGGGCACCCTGACCGATGCCAACCTGCTGCCGGAGCGCGAAGAGCCGCTGCTGCTGGCAATCCGCGCCGGCGCGCGCTGTGGACTGGCCTGGATGTCTCTCGCGAGCGGCGAATGCTGGCTCGCCGAGATCGACGGCAGCGCGCTCGGCGCCCAGATCGAGCGGCTGCGACCGGCAGAGATCGTCGTCGCCGATGGGGCCGAATTGGCTCCGGCCGGGAGCGACCCGACGGTCACCGGCCAGGCATCCTTGGTGCGTTTTCCGGAATGGAATTTCGACCCTGAGGGGGGCCGGAGGCAACTCTGCGATCTGCCCGGTGTAGCCGAGCTGCGTTGCCATGACGTC
>JAHYJF010000280.1 GCA_019428955.1 Burkholderiaceae bacterium | reverse complement strand
AAACTCATGGTGCCAAAGGGCAGCGCGCTGACGTCGGCGACGCTCGCCTTGGCGTCGAGCCACAGCCAGTTGCCGGCCAGCGCCATGGTGCCGCGGGCGTTGAGATTGGCCTTGAGCCAGCTGTCGTCGCTCTCGGTGCGCACGAACGAGCGCAACGACATGTCTACTTCGCCGGTGAGGCGCGGGCTCTTGATGCTGCCCCGAAAGTACGGCGAGACTTCGGCGATGAAGCCGTTCTGCTCGGCACCCGGTCCGGCGAGCCTGATGTTGTCGGAGTACAACAGCGAGCCTTTGACCCCGGGCTGGAAGCTCATCGTTCGAGGTGCGTCGGGTAATTCGGTGGGAGCCACCGTCGGGGGCGCGGTCTGCGCCACGGCGGCGGCGCTCGCCAGCACCGTCCAGCCGATGCCGATGGCGCGCAGACTGATGGTGCGCTGGCCGAGGCTGCGCCGACCAATGGAGCGCAGAGTTGTGCCAAGCGAATTACGCAGATTTTGCATAGCCATATCCATACCCTGTGTAGCCACTGTAGTAGCCCTTGGAGCGCGACTGCGCCTTGTTGAGCACCAGCCCGACCACCTCGCAGTGCTCGATGGTGGCGAGCGCCTCGGTTACGCCGTCCTGGGGAGTGCGCCCCGCCTCGACCACCAGCACGATCTGGCCCATGTGCCCGGCGAGCGCGCGGGCCTCGGTCGTGAGCAACAAGGGCGGCGAGTCGAACACCAGGATAGTGTCAGGGTAACTCTCGCTGAGCCGTTCCACCAGTGTGGTCATGGCGTCGCTCGCCAGCAATTCGGTCGACTGGCCGTGTTGCCGGCCCGCCGGGAGTATCGAGAGCTTCTCGACGTTGGTGGGCTGCACCAGAGTGGTGACGTCGGGCGTGCCGTCGATCAGGCAGTCCATCAGCCCGGCCGTGGCGGCAATACCCAGTTCACGCAACATCGCCGGGCGCGCGACGTCGGCGTCGATCAGCATCACCTGGCAGTCGCGCTCGGCGGCGATGCTCATCGCCAGGTTGATCGCGCAAAAGGTCTTGCCCTCCGAGGGGAAGGCGCTGGTGATCATCACCCGCCGGCCGTTCCTGACGTGGGCCGCGTTGCGCCCGAAGGCGTTCTCGAGCAGCGGCCGCTTGATGACCCGGAATTCCTGGCCGATGCGCTCCTGGTCGCCCTCGGGGGTGACGTAGCCGCGGGCCCGCAGCGTTTCGAGCTGAATGTGCGCTTGCCAAATCGCGCTGGCCGGTGGCACCGGCGTGGCGCTGGACTTGGTTGGCGGCGCGGCCGGGGAGGGCTCCTGGGCAGCGGCAACCGTGGTCGGCACGCTGGCCTTGGCGATGGCCGCCGGACTTGCGACTTCGGCAGCCGGCGCTGCCGGCTCCGTGGTCTTCGCGGGCGCTTCGGCCGCGCGCGCGAGCGCGGTGCGCTCCATCAGCTCCTCGATGGTCGACTTTGGCGCTCCAGGGGCCTCGCCTTCCGGCCCCTTCTTGTCGGTTTCCGGGTCGCGGCCGGGAATCTTGCCGGCGGCTCGCTCGATCAGGCTCATCTCTTTTACCCCTTACCTGGCTGCGTAGCGCAGCCAGTAGAAACCAAATAGTCCGACGAACATCGCCACGTAGACGACGCTGGCCCCCGAAAACGCGAGCCGGTCGCGCCGCGCCCTGGCAAGAGAGGCGGCGTTGGCGACCAGCGAGACCGCGCCGAGCAGTGGCCGGCCGGCGACTGCGCGCAGCGTGGTGGCGTCGAAGAAGGTCGGCCGGAATTGCTCGCGCAGGAAGGGCACGGCCAGTCCCGCGCCGAGCGAAGCGGCCAGCACCAGTGCGATCAGCAACGGCCGGTTGGGCCATACTGGCAGTGGTGCGACCCGCGGCGGATCGACCACCCGGAACTCGGCAACGTTGGCCGTGGTGTCCATTTCACCCGACATCTGGGCCGATTCGCGCCGCTTGAGCAGCTCCTCGTAGCTCTTCTTGTTGACGTCGTAGTCGCGGGTCAGCTGGGTGTATTCCGCTTCGACCTTGGGAATCGTGGCCGCGGCGGAGCGCGCCTGCGCCAGCCGCGTGTCGGCGTCGGCGACCTTGGCCCGGGCCGAGGCCACCTGCGACTCGATTTCGGCCAGCGCCACCCGCAGTTTCTCGTAGACCGGGTTGGCGATCTCGACGGTGCGCGTCGACACTGCACTAGCCGGGCGCGTTGCTTCCGCCCGCCGTTCATCCGCCAACTGGCGCTCGAGCTGCTCGAGCACCCGCGCGCCTTCCGACACGTCGGGGTGGGCCTCGGTGAAGCGGGTGCGCAACTCGGCCAGCCGGCGGCGCTGGGCATCGACGCGCTGTTCGAGTTCGGTTGGGCCGAGCGCTGCCGCGCGCTCGAGCGGCGATGCGGTCTTGATCACCGGCGTCTCGCCGCTCAACTGCGCCTTGATTGCCGCCCGTGACGACTCGGCCTGGCGCAGCTCGAGACGCGCCTGGCTGGCGACGTTCTGCAACTCGACGACTCGCTGGACATAGTTTTGCGCCAGGTTGGGCATCTGGTTGATGTTGGCGATCTTGAAGTTCTTGAGCGCTTCCTCGGCCTTGAGCAGCTTTGCTTCGTAGGTCTTGATCTGTTCATCGATGAAGCGCCGCGCCTGCTCGGCGTCGCGGCGCTTGTCGCCAAGGTTAGACTCGACGAAGATCGACAGCAGCGATTGCACCACCCGCTGCGCGCTGGCGCTGCTGACGTTGCGGTAGTTGATCTGGTAAAGGTTGGAAGCGCCGCGCACGGCCTGGAACTCGATCTCCTTGCCCAGGCCGTCGATCAGCGCACCCCGTTCGACGTCGGTGCGCGCCTTGAGGTCGAGGTCCGACATCCGCGCCACGCGCTCGAGATTGGGGCGATTGAGTAGCGTCCGGCTCATCATCGCGACTTGTTGATCGATATTTGGCTGCACCGTCAGTCCGGCCATCAGCGGCTTGAGGATCGACTGGGTGTCGACGTAGACCCGGGCACTGGCCTCGTACTTGTTGGGGATCAGCACGACGACGGCGGCGCCCACGATCGCCACGGCAAACGCCGCCCACACCCCCCACCAGCGGTAGAACCAGATGCCGCGCAGCGCGGTGCGCAGTTGCTCGATGAATTCCTGCATGACTATATGGCTCGCCTTGGGGTCGTATTCAGAACCAGCTTTCGGGGATGATGATGACGTCGCCCGGCATCATCTCGACATTGGCGCCGACATCGCCATTCTTGAGCAGGTCGCGCAGCCGGATGTTGTATTGCTTGTCGCCTTCGGCGCGGCGCACCAGCACCGCGCGGTTGCCGGCGGCGAATTCGGTGATCCCGCCGACCGCTATCATCACGTCGAGCAGGGTCATCTTCTGGCGGTAGGCGAGCGCCTGGGGCTTGGCGGCCTGGCCGACCACCCGGATCTGCTCGGCGCTCGGCCCGACGAAATTCTTGACCACCACGGTGACCACCGGGTCCTTGATGTATTTCTTCAACCGGCCCTCGATCTCGCGGGCCAGTTCGGTCGGGTCCTTGCCGATCGCGACCATGTCCTCAATGAGCGGCGAGGTGATCTTGCCATCGGGCCTGACCGGCACGGTGCCGGAAAGTTCCGGGCTGCGCCAGACTACGATGTCGAGCTGGTCGCCGGGGCCGATCAGGTACTTGTAGTCGGGGACCGCGGCGGTGGCCGGCGCCGAAGGCAGGTTGCCCGCGGCGCAGCCGGCCAGCAGTGCCACGACCAGCGCCGCCAGGGCAGTGCGTGCGTTCTGGGCAATGCGTAAGATCTTCATGTTCATGATTCCCATCTAGATTGATCCAATGTGCCGCGCCCGGCCTACAGCCTGGCCGCCAGCGCCTTGGCCTCGTCGGCGAGCGGCCCCTGTGAAACCTCTTTCAGCACGGTCTCGACCTCCTTTTTCGCGCCGGCCTTGTCGCCGCTGGCCGCCAGTGCTTGCGCCAGATGCAGCCGGAACTGGTTGGACTTGGGCGCCAGCGCCACGGCCTGGCGCAAGGTTTCAATGGCCTTGGCGTGCTGGCCGGCGGCGCTCTGCACTGTGCCCAGCGTGTCGATCACCGGTGCCGCGCGCGGCGCCAGCGCCGCGGCCTTTTCGGCCCAGGCCAGCGCGGCCGGGTCCTTTAGTTGAAAGAGAGCCCAGGCGAGGTTGTTGAGCGCCGCGACGTTGGCCGGTTGCTTGGCGACCACCTGCTGATAGTGTCCGCTCGCCTCCTTCCAGTGCTGCTGGGCGACTTCCTG
>JAHYJF010000004.1 GCA_019428955.1 Burkholderiaceae bacterium | reverse complement strand
GTCTTCGACAAGACCGGAACGCTGACCACCGGCAAGCCGACCGTAGTGGCCCTGATGGTGGCCGACGGCATCGCCCGCGCCGACGCGCTCGCCTGGGCAGCGCGGCTCGAAGACGGTTCGGCGCACCCCTTCGGGCGAGCAATCTGCGATCTTGCGACGGGCGCCGACTCTCGTGCCGCAATGGCCGGGGACGGCCCCGCCAAGCTGCTGGAACGAATCGCCGAACCAGGCTCCGGGGTCGGCGCCACCCTGGTGACCGGCTCCGGCCGCCAGATGCGCCTGCGGCTTGGTTCGGCGCGCTGGTGCGGGATCGAACCGGCCCAGGAAGCACTTAAGGGCGTTGACGCAAGCTGGTCGCAAGCCGACAGCATGGTGTTCATGGTCGAACTGCCAGAGGGCAATGGCCAGATCGGCAGCGCGCCGGGCGCGGCCGTGCCGCGGCTACTGGCTTCATTTGCATTGCGCGATCGCCTGCGCCCGGAAGCTCAGGGCCTGGTCGCCATGCTCGCGCGCAGCGGGGTGCGCAGCCACCTCGCCTCCGGCGACCGGGAACCGACCGTCGTGCACTGCGCCGCTGAACTGGGCATCCCCAGCTGGGTCGCGGCGGCCACTCCGGGCGCCAAGCTCAGCTTCGTGCGCGCGCTCCAGCGTAAGGGAGCGCGGGTGCTGATGGTGGGCGACGGGATCAACGATGCGCCGGTAATGGCGGCGGCCGACGTCTCGGTCGCGGTCGGCGGAGCCACCACCCTGGCGCGGGTGGCGGCCGACGCCATCGTGCTGACGCCCTCGATCGACGGCGTCGTCGACCTGGTTACCACGGCCCGACGCTGCCTGCGGGTAGTGCGCCAGAATCTCGCCTGGGCCCTGGCCTACAACCTGGTGGCGATTCCGGCGGCGGCCTGCGGGCTGGTGCCGCCCTGGCTGGCGGCGCTGGGCATGGCAGCAAGCTCGCTGTTGGTGGCGGGCAACGCGCTTACACTGTGGTCGTGGAAGCGCTCTACCTCCTGATCCCCTTGTCGCTGCTCGCGGTGGCCGCGGCGCTCTGGCTGTTCCTGCGCATGAGCGACTCGGGCCAGTTCGACGACCTCGAGAGCCCGGGCCATCGCATCCTGCTCGACAACGACCGGCACGAGGCGGGCGCGCCGGAACCCTCCGAGGATGGGGCCGGCAAGCAACCGCTGGCGGTGCCGCGCGAGCAAGCAGAAAGCCGACTTTCATAGTATCTTTACGCCACGCGAATCAACGGGAGGCCCAGTCCCATGAGTCCAGCAGTTGTCTCGGCCCACCTCGAGACCTACAACTACCGCGTCGTGCGCCAGTTCGCAGTGATGTCCATCGTCTGGGGACTGGTCGGGATGCTCGTCGGCGTGATCATCGCCGCGCAGCTGACCTGGCCGGCATTGAACTTCGACATCGCCTGGCTGACCTATGGCCGGCTGCGCCCGCTGCACACCAACGCGGTGATTTTCGCCTTCGGCGGCTGCGCGCTGATGGGGACCAGCTACTACGTCGTGCAACGCACCTGCCAGACCAGGCTCTTCAGCTCTGCGCTGGCGGCCTTTACGTTCTGGGGTTGGCAGCTGGTGATCCTGGCCGCAGCGATTTCGCTGCCGCTGGGCTACACCCAGGGCAAGGAATACGCCGAACTCGAATGGCCGATCGATATCCTGATCACGCTGGTGTGGGTGTCCTACGCGGTGGTGTTCTTCGGCACGATCATGCGCCGCAAGATCCCCCATATCTACGTGGCCAACTGGTTCTACGGCGCCTTCATCCTGGCCGTCGCGGTGCTGCACGTCGTCAACAGCGCCGTGATCCCGGTCAGCGCGCTCAAGTCCTACTCGGTCTACGCCGGGGTCCAGGACGCGATGATCCAGTGGTGGTACGGTCACAATGCGGTCGGCTTCTTCCTGACCGCGGGCTTCCTGGGGATGGTGTACTACTTCATCCCCAAGCAGGCCGAGCGGCCGGTCTACTCCTACCGGCTGTCAGTGGTCCATTTCTGGGCGCTGGTGTTCACCTACATGTGGGCCGGCCCCCATCACCTGCACTACACGGCGCTGCCCGACTGGGTGCAGAGCATCGGCATGGTGTTCTCGCTGATCCTGCTCGCACCGTCGTGGGGCGGAATGATCAACGGCATCATGACGCTCTCGGGCGCGTGGCACAAACTGCGCACCGACCCGATTCTCAAGTTCCTGGTGGTCTCGCTGTCGTTCTACGGCATGTCGACCTTTGAAGGCCCGATGATGTCGATCAAGACCGTCAACGCGCTGTCGCACTACACCGACTGGACGATCGGCCATGTGCACTCAGGCGCGCTCGGCTGGGTCGGCATGATCTCGATCGGATCGCTGTACTACCTGATTCCCCGCCTCTACGGGCGCACCGCGATGTACAGCAGCCGGCTGATCGAGACGCATTTCTGGATCGCGACCATCGGCATCGTGCTCTACGTCGCATCGATGTGGATCGCGGGCGTGATGCAGGGGCTGGAGTGGCGTGCAACCAACGTCGACGGCACGCTGACCTATTCGTTTGTGGATACGGTCAAGCACACCTTCCCGTATTACGTGATCCGGCTGGGCGGCGGCCTGCTCTTCCTCACTGGCATGGTCCTGATGATGTACAACGTGGTGCTGACGATCCGCGCGGGTCGCTCCGAAGACGCGCCGATCCCCGCGCTGGCGGCACACGCCTGAGCCCGGGAGGAGACCAACGATGAAACTGTCGCATTCAATCATCGAGAAGAACGTCGGGCTGATGGTGGTACTGATCGTGCTGCTGCTGAGCGTCGCCGGACTGGTCGAGATCGTCCCGCTGTTCTTCCAGAAATCCACCACCGAACCGGTCACTGGCCTCAAGCCCTACGGCGCACTGCAGCTTACCGGGCGCGACATCTACATTCGCGAGGGCTGCTACAACTGTCACTCACAGATGATCAGGCCGTTCAGGGCCGAGACCGAACGCTACGGCCATTACTCGGTGGCCGGCGAATTCGTCTACGACCGCCCGTTCCAGTGGGGCAGCAAACGCACCGGACCGGATCTGCACCGGGTCGGCGGACGCTACAGCGACCGTTGGCACCGGGTGCACCTGAACGATCCGCGCGCGCTGGTGCCGGAATCGAACATGCCGGGCTATCCGTGGCTCGAACGCACCCCGCTCACGCCGGAATCGGCGGCGCCGAAGATGACGGCGCTGCGCCGGCTCGGACACCCCTACAGCGACGAGGAAATCGCCCGGGCGGCGGACGAATTGCGCGGCAAGACCGAACTGGACGCGCTGGTCGCATACCTCCAGGGGCTTGGCACCGCGTTGCGGCCGGCGCGTTGATCATGGACATCAACCTGTTGCGTTCGCTGGTCACGGTGGTGAGCGTCGTGACTTTTCTCGGGATCGTGGTGTGGGCCTTCGGCGCCGGTCGCCGCGAGCGCTTCGACGAGGCCGCACACCTGCCCTTTGCTGACGACGAGATTGCCGACCGGTCCGCGCTGACGAGCGCGCGCCGCTGACGGGAGCAATAACAATGGCTGACTTTGTGAACTCCGGTTGGGGACTGTTCGTGGCGATTGTCACGCTGGCGTCGATCGCCTTCACTTTCCTGCTCGCCCTGGCGATGTCCCGCAAGCGCGCCCCGGGTGAGGAGATCGAAACCACCGGGCACGTTTGGGACGGCGACCTGGCCGAATACAACAACCCGCTGCCGCGCTGGTGGCTCTACATGTTCTACCTCGGCTGCGCCTTCGGCCTCGTCTACCTGGTGCTCTATCCCGGGCTGGGCGCGCTCAAGGGGCAATTCGGCTGGTCCTCGCAGGGCGAGTACGAGCAGGAGATCGCCCAGGCCAAGGCGGTCTACGAGCCACTCTTTGCCAAGTACCTGGAACAGGACATTCCCACCGTCGCCGCCGACCCCGAGGCGCGGGCCATGGGCGAGCGGCTGTTTCTGACCTATTGCACCCAGTGCCACGGCTCGGATGGACGCGGCAGCAAGGGCTTCCCCAACCTGGCCGACAACGACTGGCTCGGGACCGGGGAGCCGGCTTACATCCAGAGCACGATCATGGCAGGACGCACCGGGGTGATGCCGCCCATGGCTGCCGCAGTCGGCACCCCGGCCGATGTCGAGAACCTCGCCAACTACGTCCTGTCGCTTTCCGGTAGCGCGCCCGACGCGATGAAGGCGGCTCTGGGCAAGGAAAAGTTTGTGGCGTGCATGGCCTGCCACGGTGAGGGCGGGGTCGGCAACCCGATGATCGGCGCGCCCAATTTGTCCGACAAGATCTGGCTCTACGGCGGTTCGCTGGCGAACGTCATTGAGACGATCACTTTGGGGCGGACCAACCAGATGCCGTCGTTCAAGGATGCGCTCGGCGAAGGGAAGATCCATGTGCTCACGGCCTACGTCTGGGGTCTGTCTCGACCCCAGGGTGCCGGGACACCCAAGTAGGGAAGCGGCCAGGCGTCGCGTCACCTGATGAGCGGTTCACAGGACGAAGCCAGGGGCGGCGAGCAGGTCATCAACCTCTACGAGGTGCGCCGCAAGATCTATCCGCGCGCTGTCCACGGCTGGTTCGCCGCCTGGCGCTGGGCCCTGGTCTGGCTCACCCAGCTGATCTTCTACGGCTTGCCCTGGCTCACCTGGAACGGCCGCCCGGCAGTGCTCTTCGCGCTCGAGGCGCGGCGTTTCTACATCTTCGGCCTGGTGCTCTACCCCCAGGATTTCATCTACCTGACCGGCCTGCTGGTAATTTCCGCGCTGTCGCTGTTCCTGTTCACCGCGGTGGCCGGAAGATTGTGGTGTGGATACGCCTGTCCGCAGACGGTCTATACCGAAATCTTCCTGTGGATCGAACGCGTCATCGAGGGCGACCGGCCCCAGCGGATGCGGCTGGACGCCCAGCCCTGGAGCGGCGCCAAGGTGGCGCGCAAAGCGGCGAAACACTCGGCCTGGATCGCGCTGGCGGCATGGACAGGGTTCACGTTCGTGGGCTACTTCACGCCGATCCGTGCCCTCGGGACGGAGATTCTTGCCTGGACCGTCGGCCCCTGGGAGACGTTCTGGGTGCTGTTCTACGGCTTCGCGACCTGGGGCAACGCGGGGTTTATGCGCGAACAGGTCTGCAAGTACATGTGCCCCTACGCGCGCTTCCAGAGCGCGATGTTCGATCGCGACACGCTGATCGTGACCTATGACGGCGAGCGCGGTGAACCGCGCGGATCGCGCTCGCGCAAGGCCGATCGCACTGCCCTGGGACTGGGCGACTGCGTCAACTGCGGCCTGTGCGTCGAGGTCTGTCCGACCGGGATCGACATCCGCAACGGGCTGCAGTACGAGTGCATCGGCTGCACGGCGTGCATCGACGCCTGCAACCAGATCATGGACCGGATGAGCTATCCGCGCGGCCTGATTCGCTACGACACCGAGAACGGGCTCGCCAATCGCTGGGGCCGCAAGCAGCTGCTGCGCCGGACGCTGCGAGCGCGCGTGCTGATCTACACCGCGATCCTGCTCGCGGTTACCACCGCGCTGTTCACCCAGATCGCGCTGCGGGTGCCTCTCTCGGTCAACGTGGTCCGCGATCGTGGCGGCCTCGCGCGGGAAGTCGACAACGGCCAGATCGAGAACGTCTATCGACTGCAGATCAGCAGCAGCGAGGAAGTGTCGCGGCGCTACCGCATCACCGTTGAAGGAATCCCGGGAGCAGTCATCGCGTCGGACCCGGTGATCGAGGTCGGCGCGACCGCCACCCGGCTGGTGCCAGTGCGGGTGCGGGTCAACGCCGACGCCGCGGCTGCAGGTAGCCAGCGGATCTCATTCGTGGTCAGCGCGATCGACGAGCCCGGCGTGATGGTGCGCGAGAAATCGAGCTTCTACATCCTGCGATGACCAAACCCGACGAAACCGATGTCAGGGTGGAACCCTGGTATCGCTACCTCTGGCCCTGGCTGCTGATCAGCATCCCGGCACTGGCGGTGATCGCCGGCGGCGTCACGCTGTGGCTGGCAGTGACCTCGAACAATGCTCTGGTGGTCGACGACTATTACCGCGAGGGGCGCGCCATCAACCGCGTGATCGCCCGTGACCAGGAAGCTGCGCGCCTCGGGCTGAGCGCGCGGATTGACGACAGCAGCGAAGGTCTGCGCCTCGAACTGCAGGCAACCGACCCGGCACCCGAGTTTCCGGCGACCTTGCGACTGCGGCTGGTTCACCCGACCGACGCCGGACGCGACCGCGATGTTACGCTGCGCGCCTTGGGCCCGGGGCGCTACCTCGGGGCTGGAGAGCACCTGCCGAGAGCTGCGCGCTGGGCGGTGATCATCGAGGAGCCGGGCCTGCGTTGGCGGCTCATGACCAGCACCGAAGTGCTGGCCGCGCCGATCGAGATCAAGGGGGGGACAAAATGACCGGCATCGAACCCAACCAGCATCAGACACCTGGTTCCGCGCCCGACGGCCTCGTACCTCAGGAAGCCCAGGCCCGCGGCCGCTTCGCGATGCAAGTCCTGTGGCCGTCGTTCCTGATCGCGGTTCCCTGCGTCGGAATCATCTTTTCCGCGGCCACGGCTGGCGCGCGCACCCCGACCTCTGGGCAGGCGAACCTCGAGCGTTCAATGGCCGGCGAAATCGACCATCGTGTAGACCGTCAGGCCCGCAGCGCGTAAGCGTTTGGAGCCGCCCAGTTCGGGCAGGTCGACGATTGCCGCGCCCTCGACCACATGGCCACCGAGGCGCTCGATCAGCTTGCGCCCGGCCATCATCGTGCCGCCGGTGGCGATCAGGTCGTCGATCAGCAGCGCCCGATCACCGGGGCCGCAGGCGTCGCTGTGGAGCTCGACGGTAGCGCTGCCGTACTCGAGGTCATACTCCTCACCGATGCTGGTGAACGGCAGCTTGCCCTTCTTTCGGATCGGGACGAATCCGAGGTTGAGCTCGTAGGCAACGACCGCGCCGATAATGAACCCGCGCGCGTCGATGCCGGCAACCAGGTCGAGGCGCGCGTCGATGTAGCGATGAACCAGGATATCGATCAGCACCCGCATCGTCTTGGGGTTCTGCAACAACGGGGTGATGTCGCGGAACTGGACCCCGGGCTCGGGCCAGTCGCTCACCGTGCGAATATGCCGGCGAATATAGTCAGTGTCGTACAAGAAATTCCCCGTTACGGTTGATCGTGCAGATACTATCGCTTCTGCGCCCGGCGTGATGCCTGACCGGGCATTGGAGAAGAGCATCATGATTGCAGTCAAGCAACGCTACTTCGAGGACTATCGCGTCGGCGAGAGCTTCGAGCTGGGCAGTTATGCCATTACCGAAAGCGAAATCATCGAGTTCGCGACCCGTTACGACCCCCAGCCGTTTCACATCGACAAGCAGGCGGCGGCCGAAAGCCATTTTGGCGGCCTGGTCGCGAGCGGCTGGATGACCGCCGGTGCGCTGATGAAGATGCTGGTCGACGAGTTCATTTCGCCGCTCTCGAGCATGGGATCGCCAGGCGTCGACGAGCTGCGCTGGCTGGTGCCGGTGCGTCCCGGTGACCGGCTGCGGGCGCGGGTCACCATCCTGGCGGCGCGCCGTTCCGAGTCCAAGCCCGACCGCGGGTCGCTGCAGGTGCTCCAGGAGGCGATCAACCAGAACGACGAGGTGGTGCTGTCGATGCGGGGCTGGGGCATCTACAAGCTGCGCGCGCCCTGAGTCTCGGCGCGACGCGGCCTGCTGGCGACCAGGACGGCTCAAGCGCGCGCGCTCGGAGGCTCCGGCCAGGAGCGCTGCGGTCCTCGCAAGCCCTCGAGGGCGCGCGACAAGCGCAATACCCCGCGGTCGTCGAAACGCTGACCGATCACCTGGACACCGATTGGCAGGCCGTCGCCGCTGAAGCTCCAGTTCAATGACGCCGCCGGCTGTTCGCTCATGTTGTAGGCGACAGTGAGCGCGATGTGCGCCAGGGCATCGTGGGGATCGTTGCCGGGACACGCGAGCCCCGCCTCATAGGGCAGGATCGGCGAGGTGGGCGAAAGCACGAAGTCGAATCGACCGACCTCACGCACCGCCGCTTCGCGCATCGCCACCACCTGGCCGTATGCTCCCATCACGTCGGAACCCGAAAAATTGCGCGCGCGATAGGTGCACCACTCGACGATGAAGGGCAGGATCCGGTCGCGCCGCGCCTGGTCCATGGCCAGCACGTCAGAACACGAACGGGCCTCTAAGAACATCAGCATTCCCTCAAACATCTCGGCAGTGAGAAATGAGGCCGTCGGCTCGACGATCGCCCCGGCACCTTCGAGCGCGCGCGCGGCCTCGCGAGAAGCGGCCAGGACTTCCGGGGCCACCGGCAGGCCGACACCCATCGTCTCGAGCAGCCCGATCCGCAGGCCGCTCAGTTCGAAGCTGTCGAGCCCGGCGGCGTAATCGATCTCCTGGTACGGCAGGCTCATGAAGTCGCGCCGGTCGGGGCGGGTGAGGACATTCATGAGCAGCGCCGCGTCGAGCACCGTGCGCGTCATCGGCCCGGCGACCCGACCCATGTAGGGCGGGTCGACCGGAATCCTGCCGAGGCTGGGCTTGAGACCGAACAGGCCGCAGTGGGTGGCCGGCAGCCGCACCGAGCCGCCGATGTCGGTACCCACGTGCAGCGGGCCATAGCCGGCTGCTGCCGCCGCCGCTGCTCCGGCCGATGAACCCGAAGGATTGCGGTCGAGCCGCCAGGGATTGCGGGTCACGCCATGGATCGACGAGAGACCCGAAGAGAGCATGCCGAAATCAGGCATGGTGGTCTTGCCCAGCAGCACCAGTCCGGCCTCCCGGGCACGCGCCGCAGGTGGGGCGTCCTTCGTCCGCGGCACGAATTCGCCTGCCGCCGTACCGAGCGGCGCCGGATCACCGCGCGTGTAGAGGTTCTCCTTGAGTGTAATCGGCACGCCGTCGAGTGCGGACGCCGGCTCGCGCCCGCGCCAGCGCGCTTCCGCGGCGCTGGCCGCCGCCAGCGCCGAATCGGTGTGGATCCGGTACATCGCGTTGAGCTCCGGTTCCCAGCGCCCCATGTGCGCGAACAGCGAGCGCGCCACCTCCACCGGCGAGAGCGACTTGGAGCGATATGCGGCCGCAAGCTCGGCGGCACTCATCTGGTGGATTGGGGTCATCGATATTCCATTTCACGCTGCAGCTGCGAGCGCTGCCGATGGCCTATATTGTCGCCTCGTTGACGTCCTCGCAAGCCCCTGAGCAACAGCCCCTGAGCAACAGCCCCTGAGCAACAGCCCCGAGCGGCAGCCCCGAGCGGCGAGCAGAGCCTTGGCACTGACCGTATCATGGCGCAACACGAATTCTTTCCGGCGGTTTTCATGACCCGTGTCCTGCTGATTGACGATGACCGCGAACTGAGCGAAATGCTCAGCCAGTACCTGGCCCATGATGGTTTCGAGGTGACCGCCTGTTACGACGGCCAGAGCGGTGCCGAGACCGCGATCAGCGGCGACTTCGCGATCGTGATCCTCGACGTGATGATGCCGCTGTTCTCGGGCTTCGAGGCCCTACGGCGGATTCGCGCGCAAAGCCAGGTTCCGATCCTGATGCTGACCGCCAAGGGTGACGACGTCGATCGCATCGTCGGCCTCGAGATGGGCGCCGACGACTACGTTCCCAAACCGTGCATGCCGCGCGAACTGGCGGCGCGCCTGCGCGCCATCCTGCGCCGCTCTCAGCCTGAAGCCCCGCCGAGCACCGAGGTAATCAAGGTCGGCGCGCTGGTGCTGTGGCCGCAACGACGCAGCGCCCAATGGAACGGAGTCACGCTCTCGCTAACTGGGACCGAGTTCAATCTGCTGCGAATCCTGGCGCTCAATGCCGGCCACGTGGTGAGCCGCAAGGAACTCTCCGAGCGGGGCCTGGGGCGGGCGCTGGCACGTTTCGACCGCAGCATCGATGTGCATCTGAGCAGCGTTCGCCACCAACTCGGCGCCACCCCCGATGGCCGTCCCTGGATTCAGGCGGTCCGCGGGCAAGGCTACCAGCTGGTAACAACATGACTCCGATCGAAAGTTCCGGGAAGCCGGGGTCGAAGCCGCCGGGGCGGCTGTTCTGGAAATTTCTCTTCTCCTTCTGGCTGTCCCTGATGGTGACCGGCATTGTTGTCGGGAGCTTGGTGTCGCTCTACCAACGCCCGCCGCCAGGATCTCCAGCGGAAATTTCCACCACTGAGCGCAGTTCGCTGGGCATCGCCGCAGTGGCTACCATCCTGCGCTATGGCGGAGTCGAGACCATGCGCGGGATTCTCGAAGATCGCCGCCGCCACGGCTCCCTGCATGTGTTCGTGGTCGATGACAATGACCAGGATCTGCTCGGGCGCCCGGTATCGGAGGCTGCCGTGCGCGAAGCACTCAGGGCAGCCGAGAGCAACCCCGAAGGGCAATCGGCACAGCAAGTCACGGCGCCTGACGGCCGCACATACCTGGTGTTCGTGCCACTGGCCAAATCGGGGCTTGGCAGGCTGCGCTGGAGAAGCGAACCATTGCCGCCCAGCGAGTTGCTGGTGATCGGTTTGCTCGCCAGCCTGGTGGTCAGCATGATGCTGGCCTGGTATCTGTCGAAGCCGATCAGCAATCTGCGCTGGGCGTTTGCGGCGGTTGCCCTGGGCCGACTCGACACCCGCGTCGCCCCGCTGATGGGATCGCGGCGCGGAGAGATCGCCGACCTCGGGCACGAATTCGACACCATGGCGCGACGCCTGCAGGAGCTGATGGCGGCGCAACGCCAGCTGCTCCACGACGTCTCCCATGAGATCAGGTCGCCACTGGCGCGCCTGGACGCGGCAGTCGGCCTGGCCCGCCAGGATCCGGCGCGCTTCGAGGAGACCATCGAGCGGATCGAGCGGGAGACCAACCGACTCGACCAGCTTATCGGCGAGTTGCTGACCCTGTCCCGGCTCGAGTCGGACGCCGTCGGCGACCGTCGCGAACTGGTCGACCTGATGGAATTGATCGTCGAGGTCTGCGAGGACGCACGCTTCGAGGCGCAGGCCAGTGGCCGCACGCTGGATTATTCCTCTGATGGCACGGCTTACGCCCGGGTGCAGAGCGAGATGATCTACCGCGCCATCGAGAATGTCGTGCGCAATGCCGTCAAGTACTCGCCGCCAGGCGCGCGCATCGAGGTCGAAGTCCAGCAGCAGCCGCCCGGCCGGCTGCTGCTGCGCGTCCTGGATCGCGGCCCCGGGGTTGCCGAGGAAGATCTGCCCCGGCTCTTCGAGCCGTTCTTTCGCGGACGCGACGCCGGGGGCGGATTCGGGCTCGGCCTGGCCATCGCGCGCCAGGCGGTACTGGTCCATGGCGGCTCGATCGAGGCCGCCAACCGCGAAGGTGGTGGACTGGTGGTCGAAATTTCCCTGCCCCTAACGCCGGGCTGAGCCGCCGCTTGACGGCTGGCGCCCGAGGCTCGAGCGGCGCCGGGGAAATCAGCGCGGCAGATCCGATCGGCCCATCAGGAACTGGTCGACGGCCCGCGCGCACTGCCGGCCCTCGCGGATCGCCCAGACCACCAGCGACTGCCCGCGACGTGCGTCACCGGCCGCGAAGACCTTGCCGACGTCAGTGCGATAGGCGAGCGCACCATCACCCGTCGCCTGGGCGTTGCCGCGCTGGTCCGGGGCGACCCCGAACGCGGCCAACAGCGCCGGAACCGGAGCGACAAAACCCATCGCCAGCAAGACCAAATCCGCCGGCAACTCGAATTCGCTGCCCTTGATATGCTCCATCTTCATCTGGCCGCTGGCTTCGTCCCTGAACCATTTCAGGCGCACCGCCTTGAGTTTTTCGACCCGACCCGCATCGTTGCCGACCAGCGCGGTGGTCGCCACCGCCCAGTCCCGCTCGCAGCCTTCTTCCTGCGACGAGGAGGTCCGCAGCTTATTGGGCCAGTAGGGCCATGATTGCGGCTTGTTCTCTGACTCGGGCGGTTTGGGCATCAATTCGATCTGGGTTACCGACGCAGCGCCCTGGCGGATGCTGGTCCCGACGCAGTCCGAACCGGTATCGCCACCGCCGATCACGATCACGTGCTTGTCGGTGGCGACGATCTGGTCACTGATCCGGTCACCGGCGACAGCCTTGTTCTGCTGGCGCAAGAACTCCATCGCAAAGTGCACGCCCCCCAGTTCGCGGCCCGCCACATCGAGATCGCGCGGCTTCTCCGCGCCGATCGCGAGCACCACCGCATCGAAGTCCGAGAGCAGCGCTTGCGCCGCGATCTGTTCGAGACCCGTGCTGCCGTGCGCGAGCGTCTCAATGCCGGCACCAACCACTACCGAGGTGCGAAAGACCACGCCCTCGGCCTCCATCTGCGCGACCCGGCGGTCGATCAGCTCCTTGGCCAGCTTGAAATCCGGAATCCCGTAGCGCAACAGGCCGCCGATCCGGTCGCTCTTCTCGAAGACCGTGACCTCATAGCCCGCGCGGGCGAGCTGTTGGGCGCAAGCCAGGCCGGCGGGGCCGGAACCGATGATCGCCACCTTGTGGTCGTTGTTGCGCGCCGGCGGCTCGGGAACGACCCAGCCCATCTCCCAGCCCTTGTCGATGATGGCGTGCTCAATCGACTTGATTCCGACCGGATCGGAATTGATGTTGAGCGTGCACGCCGCCTCGCACGGAGCCGGGCAGACCCGACCGGTGAACTCCGGGAAATTGTTGGTCGAGTGCAGGGTCGCCAGTGCGCTCTGCCACTGGTTGCGGTAAACCAGGTCATTCCAGTCCGGGATGATGTTGGCCACCGGACAGCCGCTCTGGCAAAACGGAATGCCGCAGTCCATGCAGCGCGCGCCCTGCCGGCCGGCGGCGGCATCGTCGAGTCGCGCGACGAATTCCCGCGAATGGCGAATCCGGTCGTCGACCGGCTCCGATGCCTCGGACAGGCGCTTGATCTCGATAAAGCCGGTCGGGTTTCCCATCTGCTTGCCTCAGGCGGTCAGGGGTTCGGCGCTCTGCGCCGCGCGAGCCGCATGCATTTCGGTCAACGCCCGCCGATACTCATGAGGGAAGACCTTGACGAAGAATTCGCGCGAGCGCTGCCAGTCATCGAGGAGTTGGCGCGCAATCGCGCTGCCGGTAAACCGGAAATGGCGCTCGATCAGGCGCTTGGCGATAAGCTCGTCGCACTCGTCGAGATGCCAGATCGCCCGATCGACATCGCGACGCTGCTCCTCTTCCGAGTGCAGCGGCTCGAGCCCCACCATCGACTGGTTGCAGCGCGACGAGAAACGCCGCAGTGCGTCGTGGACGTAGGCAATGCCGCCCGACATCCCGGCAGCGAAGTTGCGGCCGGTCTTACCCAACACCACCACGGTGCCGCCCGTCATGTACTCGCACCCATGGTCGCCCGTGCCTTCGATAACCGCCGTCGCGCCGGAATTGCGCACCGCGAAACGCTCTCCCGCGACCCCGGAGAGGAATGCCTCGCCTTCGATGGCCCCGTAGAGCACGGTGTTGCCGACGATGATGTTGCGGCCCGACTCGCCGCGAAAATCGTTGGTCGGGCGCGCGATCACCATTCCGCCCGAGAGCCCCTTGCCGACATAGTCGTTGGCCTCGCCGACCAGGTCGAGCGTGATGCCGCGCGCCAGGAAGGCGCCGAAGCTCTGGCCGGCGGTACCGTTGAGCTGGACGTGGATGGTGTCGTCGGGCAAGCCGGCGTGGCCATAGCGCCGTACCAATTGACCCGAAAGCATCGTGCCAACGGTGCGGTCGACATTGCGAATCGGCAAGATGAACGAAACCCGCTCCTGCCCCTCCAGCGCCGGCTTGGCCAGCGCGATCAGCTTGTGGTCGAGGGCTGCGGCCAGTCCGTGCTCCTGGGCGTTGACCCGGTAGCGCGGCACTTCGGGCGGCACGTTGGGCATGGCGAAGACACGGCTGAAGTCCAGCCCGCGCGCCTTCCAGTTATCGATGCCATTGCGGGTATCGAGCAGCTGGGCGCAACCGATCATCTCGTCGAAACGACGGAATCCGAGGCGCGCCATCAACTCCCTTACTTCCTCGGCGACGAAGAAGAAATAGTTGACGACATGCTCGGGCTTGCCCTGGAAGCGTGCCCGCAGCACCGGGTCCTGGGTCGCAACGCCGACCGGGCAGGTGTTGAGATGGCACTTGCGCATCATCACACAACCCTCGACCACCAGCGGCGCGGTGGCAAAACCGAACTCGTCGGCGCCAAGCAGGGCCGCGACGACGACGTCGCGTCCGGTCTTCATCTGGCCGTCGGCCTGAACGATGATACGGTCGCGCAGCCGGTTGAGCACCAGCGTCTGCTGGGTCTCGGCCAGGCCCAGCTCCCATGGTGTACCGGCGTGCTTGATCGACGACAGCGGCGACGCGCCGGTGCCACCGTCATGGCCGGCAATCACCACGTGGTCGGCCTTGGCCTTGGCCACGCCGGCGGCGACCGTCCCGACACCGACCTCGGAGACCAACTTGACCGAAATCGACGCCTGCGGATTGGCGTTCTTGAGGTCGTGGATCAGCTGCGCCAGGTCCTCGATCGAATAGATGTCGTGATGCGGCGGCGGCGAGATCAGGCCGACCCCGGGCACCGAGTAGCGCAGTTCGGCGATGTATTCGGAGACCTTGTGGCCGGGCAACTGCCCGCCTTCGCCAGGCTTGGCGCCCTGCGCCATCTTGATCTGGATCTGGTCAGCCGAGGACAGGTACTCGGCGGTGACGCCAAAGCGCCCCGAGGCCACCTGCTTGATTTTCGAGCGCAGCGAATCGCCGGCTTTGAGGGCGATATCGGCGACCACGCGCTCGGCGCCAAGGATCGAGCGCAGGGTGTCGCCGTCAGCGATCACCGCCTTGCCGGCGCGCATTTCGGCGCGGTAGCGTCGCGCGTCCTCGCCGCCTTCGCCAGTATTGGACTTGCCGTCGATGCGGTTCATCGCCACCGCCAGCGTCGCATGGGCCTCAGTCGAGATCGAACCCAGCGACATGGCGCCGGTCGCGAAGCGCTTGACGATCTCGGCTGCCGGTTCGACCTCGTCGAGCGGCACTGGGGTGCAGCGCTCGTAGCGGAACTCGAAGAGTCCCCGCAAGGTCATCAGGCGCGCGCTCTGGTCGTTGATGAGCCGGGCGTAGGCCCGATAGGTCGTGGGGTTGTTCTGCCTGGTCGCATGCTGCAGGCTGGCGATCACCTCAGGGGTCCACATGTGGGCCTCACCCCGCACGCGCAACGCGTATTCCCCGCCGCAGTCGAGCGCATCGGCCAGGACCTGGGACTCGCCAAACGCGTCATGGTGCTGGCGGATGGCTTCCTCGGCGATGTCGAAGACCGAGATGCCCTCGATGTTCGAGACGGTCCCGGTGAAGTATTTGTCGACCACGGTGCGCGACAGACCCACGGCCTCGAAGATCTGCGACCCGCAGTAGCTCATGTAGGTGGAGATGCCCATCTTGGACATCACCTTCATCAGACCCTTGCCGATCGCCTTGCTGTAATTGGCGATCGCGCGCTCCACCCCCGGCCCTTCGGCCAGATCGGCGTAACGCTCGGCGAGCGTCTCGAGCGCCAGGTAGGGGTGGACTGCCTCGGCGCCGTAGCCGGCGAGCACGGCGAAGTCGTGGACCTCGCGCGCCGCTGAAGTCTCGACCACCAGCCCCGCGGTGGTCCTCAGTCCCTTGTCGACGAGATGCTGATGGATCGCGCTCATCGCCAGCAGTGCCGGGATCGCGACCCGCTCGTCGTTGGCAAAGCGGTCCGAAACGATCAGCACGTTGAAGCCCTCGAGCACCGCATCCTCGGCTTGAGCCGCGAGCGACGCCAGCCGGGCCTCGATCCCTTCCTTGCCCCAATCGACCGGGTAGCAGATGTCGATTTCGTACGAGCGGAACTTGCCGCCGGTGTACTGTGCGACGCGGCGAATCTTGGCCATGTCGCGGAAATCGAGCACCGGTTGGGAGACCTCGAGCAGCATCGGCGGATTGGTGTTGTTGAGGTCAAGCAGGTTAGGCTTGGGACCGATGAACGACACCAGCGACATCACCAGCTGTTCGCGAATCGGGTCGATCGGCGGATTGGTGACCTGGGCGAAGAGTTGCCGGAAATAGTTGGTCAGCGGCTTGCTGCGCTCCGAGAGCACCGCGAGCGGCGCGTCGTTGCCCATCGAACCGATGGCTTCCTCGCCCTTCTCCGCCATCGGCGCCATCAGGAAGCGAACGTCCTCCTGACTGTAGCCGGCGGCCTGCTGCCGGTCGAGCAGAGACGCCTGCTCCCGCTCGGCCGCGAGGTCGTCGAGCACGTCGCGTTCGTCGACTTCGATCTCGTCGAGCTTGACCCGGATGGCGTCGATCCACTCGCGATAGGGCTTGGCATTGGCGAGCTGCCCCTTGAGCTCCTTGTCATCGATGATCCGACCCTGGTCGAGATCGATCAGCAGCATCTTGCCCGGTTGCAGCCGCCATTTCTTGACGATCCTGCTCTCGGGAATAGCCAGCACCCCCGATTCCGAAGCCATGATCACGATATCGTCGTCGGTGATGCAGTAGCGCGCCGGCCGCAGCCCGTTGCGATCGAGCGTCGCGCCAACCTGGCGGCCATCGGTGAAGGCAATCGCCGCCGGACCGTCCCAGGGCTCCATCATCGCCGCGTGGAATTCGTAGAATGCGCGGCGCTTGGCATCCATCGTCTCGTGCTGTTCCCAGGCTTCGGGAATCATCATCATCATCGCGTGGGCGATCGAGTAGCCCGACATAACCAGCAGCTCGAGCATGTTGTCGAAGACCGCGGTATCGGACTGCCCCGGGTAGACCACCGGGTAGAGTTTCTGGAGGTCCTTGCCCAGCACCGGCGAGCTCATCGCGCCCTCGCGCGCCCGCAGCCAGTTGTAATTGCCCTTGACGGTATTGATCTCACCGTTATGCGCCACCAGCCGGTAGGGGTGCGACAGCGGCCACTCCGGGAAGGTGTTGGTCGAGAAACGCTGGTGGACCATCGCCAGCGCCGAGATGAAGCGCGGGTCCTGGAGATCGAGGAAGTAGCACCCGACCTGCCCGGCCAGCAACAGGCCCTTGTAGACGATAGTGCGCGCCGACATCGACGCGACGTAGTATTCCTTGCAGTGCTTGAGCCCGAGGTTCTGGATGTGGTGGCTGGCGCTCTTGCGAATCACGTAGAGCTTGCGCTCGAGCGCGTCGGTGACCATCACGTCAGCGCCGCGGCCGACGAAGATCTGCCGGATTACCGGCTCGCGCTTGCGCACGAACGGCGACATTTCCATCCCGCGATCGACCGGCACGTCACGCCACCCAAGCAGCACCTGTCCCTCGGCCCGGACGGCGCGCTCCAGCTGCTCTTCGCAGGCCAGCCGCGAGGCACGCTCCTTGGGCAGAAAAACCATCCCGACGCCGTATTCGCCGGCCCGCGGCAGGGTGATGCCCTGCGCCGCCATTTCCTCGCGAAAGTACTGGTCGGGCACCTGGGTGATCACTCCGGCGCCGTCGCCCATCAGGGGGTCGGCGCCGACCGCGCCGCGATGATCGAGGTTACGCAGGATCTGCAGCCCTTGCTCGATGATCTTGTGGCTCTTCTTGCCCTTGATATGGGCGACGAACCCCACACCGCAGGCGTCGTGTTCATGACGCGGATCGTAGAGTCCCTGGGCGCTAGCGCTGGCTTCCGTATCCATCCTGTCTCCGAGGGCACGGCCGGACTGCTCGCCGGTCGGGCGAAAAACGCCCGCCGGGAGCAGCGTTCGGCGGGCGTCGCAACAACGACAAAGGCGTGGGCTGCTGCGGCCGGACCGGCCGTTTCCGAGCCATTTTCGCACTGGGTTATGGCGCAGTGCAGCGAAAAATATCAACTGCGACTATACCGCAGACGAGGCTCTCGCAGCCAACGGCAGCCAGGCCTACGTGGCGTCGAAGTCGAACAACCGTCGATGCTCGCGGATCGCGTAGCGGTCGGTCATTCCGGCAATGTAGTCGGAGACCGCCCGGGCACCGAGCTTTTCGGCCCGCCGGCGGTGTTCGTCAGGAAGCAGCCGGTCGTCGCCAATGAAGGCGCCAAAGAGCTCGGAGATCACCCTGGTCGACTTGGCGGTCATGCGCACCACCCGATAGTGGCGGTAGAGGTTGGCGTGGAGGAAGTGCCGCAACTGGGCCAGTCGTGGGCGCATCGCCTCTGAGAATGCGGCCAGCGGCGGTCCGGTGCGGACGTCGGCCACCGTGCCCGGTCGCAACTGGGCGATGCGCTGCCCGGTCTCGGCGAGCAGATCGCCCACCAACTCATCGATCATGCGCCGCACGGTCTCGTGGATCATGCGGCGCTCGGGGATTCCCGGATAGCTCACGCGGACCGCGGCGGCGTGGTCACGGAACAGGTCGACCTCCTCGAGCTGTCCGAGGGTGATCAGTCCGGAGCGCAAGCCATCATCGACATCATGGTTGTTGTAGGCGATTTCGTCGGCGAGGTTGGCCACCTGCGCTTCCAGGCTGGGCTGAGAGCCCACCAGGAAACGCTCACCGACCTCGCCCAGTGCCTGGGCGAACTCCCTGGTACAGTGCTTCAGAATCCCTTCGCGGGTGTCGAAACAGAGGTTGAGCCCATCGAACGACGCGTAGCGATGCTCCAACTCATCGACCACGCGCAGCGACTGCAGGTTGTGCTCAAAACCGCCGTAAGGGCTCATGCACTCATTGAGCGCGTCCTGGCCGGCGTGTCCGAAGGGGGTGTGGCCAAGGTCGTGAGCGAGCGCGATCGCCTCCACCAGATCCTCGTCGAGCGCCAGCCGGCGGGCTATCGAGCGCGCGATCTGCGCGACTTCAATGGTGTGGGTGAGCCTGGTCCGGAAAAGATCACCCTCGTGATTGACGAACACCTGGGTCTTGTACTCGAGGCGCCGAAAGGCGCCGGAGTGCACGATGCGGTCACGATCGCGCTGGAACTCGCTGCGTGGCAAGGCCGGCGGCTCGGGAACGCGGCGGCCGCGCGGCTCGCCGACACTGGCCGCATAGCTGGCAAGAGGCAGCGGCGGGCCGCCGGCGGGCCAGGTGCCCTGGGCGCTCACTGCACACACTCCTCTAGCGTAGCGCGCAGTTCAGGCTCCGGCACCGAGCGCACCAGCGCCTGGCCGAGCCCCGCGAGCAGCACGAACTTCGGGATGCCCTGCTCGGCCTTCTTGTCGACCGCCATCAGTTCCAGATAGCGTCCCGGATCCCACACCGGCCCGGCCACCGGCAAGCGCACGGCCGCAATCGCGGCCCGCAACCGTTCGAAGGATCCGCTATCGAGCATGCCCAGCCGGCGCGACAGGTCGGCGGCCATCACCATTCCGGCGCCCACCGCTTCGCCGTGCAGCCAGGTCCCGAAACCCAGGCCGGCTTCAATCGCATGGCCGAAGGTGTGGCCGAAGTTGAGCGTGGCCCGCACGCCGCCTTCGCGCTCGTCGGCCGCCACCACTTCGGCCTTGATCTCGCAGGAGCGGACGATCGCCGCGCCCAGGGCGGCGGCATCGCAGGCCATGAGCCGCTCACAGTCACGTTCCAGCTGCGCCAGATAGGCCGGATCACGGATCGCGCCGTGCTTGAGCATTTCAGCCAGCCCGGCCGAAAGTTCGCGCGGGGGCAGCGTCGCCAGCGTCGCGACATCGGTTATCACCAGCCGCGGCTGGTGAAACGAGCCGATCATGTTCTTCCCGCCGGGGTGGTTGATGGCGGTCTTGCCGCCGACCGAGGAGTCGACCTGGGCCAACAGCGTGGTGGGCACCTGGACGAACTCGACGCCGCGCTGATAAACCGCGGCCGCAAAACCGGCGAGATCGCCGATCACACCGCCGCCAAGAGCGACCACCAGGCAGCGGCGATCGAAGCGTCCCGCCAGCAGAGCGTCAAAGACCCGCTCCAGGCTGGGCCAGCCCTTGTGACGCTCACCGTCGGGCAAGACGATCTCGATGAACTCGGCGCTCGCTGGCCGCAGCCAGCGTTCCAGGCGCGGTCCGTAGAGCGGGGCGACGACGTCGTTGGTCACGACGGCAACCTGGCGGCCAGCAGCCAGCGCGGCCAGCGCCGGGCAGCCATCGATCAGACCGGCGCCGATCATCACCGGGTAGCTGCGTTCGCCCAGAGCAACCATCAGTTCATGCGCCAATGCGTTCTCCCCAATCGTGCTGCGCTCATGGTGACCCGGCTTCCGGACCCTGAGCCTGGAGCGGCTCAGGCAGCTGAGCGATTATATCGGCCACCAACTGCAGCGCCGGCTGGCGGGCACCGCTAACCGTGAGATCGGCTATCCCCCGGTACAGCGCTGTCCGATCAGCGCACAGCTGCGCCAACCTGGCATGGGGGTCGCTCGCCTGGAGCAGGGGCCGGTTACGGTTGCGGCGCACCCGCCGCCACAGCTCGGCCAACGAAACGTCGAGGAAGATCACGTAGCCTTGGGCAGCAAGCAGGGCACGGGTCTCTTGAGACACCACTGAACCGCCGCCAGTGGCTAGCACGGTCCCCGGCTCACCGATCAGCTCCGCGATGAGGGCCGCCTCACGGCGGCGAAAGCCCTCCTCGCCTTCGTACTCGAAGATCGTCGTCACCGACACGCCGCAGTGACGCTCGATTTCACGATCGGAATCGACGAAGCGCCGGCCGAGTGCCGCCGCCAGGCGGCGACCCACGGTCGACTTGCCGGATCCGGGCATGCCGATCAGCACGATAGGGGTGTCGGGTTCAAGCGTCATGTTGGCCTGCAATCCTTGCTGGACAACCGGCACGGCCCGACCTACGCAAAAAGGGACGGGCCGGTTGCTACCGGCCCGTCAGGATAACTCTTCAGGCAGGCCCTCGCCTGCCGACCACGCGCGCTCAGCGCGCCGCCGCAGTCTCGGTCACCACGCGCGGGGTTATGAACACCATCAGCTCGGTCCGGTCGTTGGTGCGCTGGTTGTCCCTGAACAGGTAACCGAGCACCGGGATGTCACCCAGCAACGGCACCTTGTTGGTGCGGTCGCGCTCGAACTGCTCGTAGATCCCGCCGATCACCACCGTGCCACCATTTTCGACCAGTACCTGGGTCTGGATCCGGCGCGTGTCGATGGCGAACCCGGACGGCGTCAACTGGCCGACCGCGTCACGATTGACTTCGACCGCGAGTATCACGTTGCCGTCGGGGGTGATCTGCGGCGTGACCTCCAGTTTCAGGTTGGCCTTGCGGAACGAAATCGAGGTGGCCCCGCTCGAAGTGGCCTCCTGGTAGGGCAGCTCCGTCCCCTGCTCGATCACAGCCTTATGCTGGTCGGCGGTAAGCACCCGCGGGCTGGAGATCACCTTGCCGCGCTGGTCGGCTTCAAGCGCCGACAGCTCGAGGTTCAGGAAGCGCGTGAAGCGCGAGCCGAACAGGCTGATCGCGAAACTGGCGGGCTGGGCGCCGGAAATCGCCCCTGCCGGCAGGTTCACGAACTGGGTATTGTCGATCGCCGTCATGCGCCCCAGACCGACCGCATTCCGGCCTGCCAGGGTGCTGCCGCGCTGCGACGAGAGGTCGGCAACGCCGCTCAGAGTCCCGGAGATCGTCCCGAAGGCGCCGAGCACCCTGGTGCCCGGGTTGTAGGTCGGGGCATTGATCGCCGTCGGCGTATTGCTCACCGGGTCGATGAAGCTGCTCGCGCTTGCGACCGTGGTCGAGATGTCGTTGTAGCCCAGCTTGACGCCCAGGTTGCGCGAAAAGCGGTCGTCAGCCTCCACGATCCGGGCCTCGATCAGCACCTGGCGAATCGGGATGTCGATCTGGGAGATCATCTTGCGCACCGCGTCCAGGCTGGTCGCGACGTCCTGCACGAAGAGCTTGTTGGTTCGTCCGTCGACGACCACGCTGCCGCGCTTGGACAGCACCCGCTGCTTCGGGTCGGAGAGCAGCTTCTGGAGGACGTCGGCCTTCTGGTAATTGAGCTGGAAGACCTCGGAGCGCAACGGCTCGATCTCGGCGATCTGCTGGCGGTTCTCGAGGTCGAGCTTCTCCTTGGCGGCCAGTTCCTCGCTCGGGGCAACCACGATCACGTTGCCGTTCTTGCGCATGCCCAGGCCCTTGGACTGCAGGATGATGTCCAGCGCCTGATCCCAGGGCACGTCCTTGAGCCGCAGCGTCAGGCTACCGCTGACCGAGTCGGTGGTCACCACGTTGAGATTGGTGAAGTCGGCGATTACCTGCAGCAGCGCACGCACGTCGATCGCCTGGAAATTCAGCGACATGCGCTCACCCTTGTAGCCCTTGCCCTGCGACAACTTGGAGGAGTCCTCGCGCAGCGTCTTGACCTCGACCACGAACTGGGTATCGCTCTGGTAGGCGTTGTGTTCCCACAGTCCATGCGAATCGATCACCAGTCGCGTGTTGTCGCCCTGCTCGAAGGCGCGCACCTCGCGCACCGGGGTCGCGAAATCACCGACGTCGAAGCGACGGCGCAGATTGTCGGGTAGCTTGGTCTTGAGAAAATCGACGATCAGCGTGTCGCCCTGCTGGCGCATGTCGACGCCCACGCCGGCGCTGGACAGTTGCACCACGATCCGTCCCTCGCCATTCTTGCCGCGGCGGAAGTCGACGTCGCGCAGGGCATGGGTGGTATTGGTGTCACCGCGTGCGAACACGTACGGTGCTTGCGCGGTCGCGGTATCGCTCGCAGCCGCCACCGGATCGAGCGTCACCACGATGTCGCGTCCGTCGATGGCCACCTTGTGGCTCATCGCGCGCTTGAGATTCATTACCACCCGGGCGCGGCTCCCGGCCTCGACGATCGCCGCCGAACGCACGTCACCCTGCGCCAGGTCGAAGCGATTCTTCCCGGAGGCATTGCCGGTGTTGGTAAAATCCAGCGCGAGGCGCGGCGGGTTGGAAATCGTGAAATTGGGCGGCACGGCGTCCGGCGCGTTCTTCAGGCTGATTCTCAGCTCGGTGGCGTTGCCTTGCTGAGAGCTAGCAACCGCTTCGATCGAATTGGCGGTTTGCGCCTGCACGGAGACGGTCGTCGTCAGCATCGCGGCAACGAGTGCGCACAGCGCAGTCATGCCCAGACGCGACACCATCTCGGGCAGCTGGAGGGAGCGCCAGTCTGGCCCGTTTTTCATGGTTGTTTCTCCTGAAGTTGCAGCACGGTCTCCCGCCCCACCCACGCACCCGAAGCGTCTTGAACCAATTCCTTCAAGGTGACCTCGTTTTCGGTAATTCGGGTAACCTTTCCGAAATCCTGCCCGATATGGTTGCCGACCCGGACCTGATAAACCAGCCTCTCGACCTGAACCAACGCGGTTTCCTTGCCCGCCCGGCGCAAATGGCCGACCAGCTTGACCTGGTCGAGCCCGAAACTCTCGAGCACCTCGCGCGGGCGCCGCAAGTCAGGCGCCGACCCACCCTTGACCACTCCCGCCCGCTCCATCATGGCGTTCATCTTGGCCAGTGAGAAAGGGTCGGGCAAGGTCGCATCATCGTAGCGGAAGGGCTGGAAAATCCGGGGTTCATCAACCTTCTGCGCGCTCGGCGGGGTGGTCTTGCGCACCTGCTCCATCCAGGTCCGCAATTCGTCTTGATTGGCATCACACCCTCCCAGGAGCAATAACGCTGCCAGGAGCGGGGTTGCCAGGAACAGTGCCCTGCGGATCACTTGGCACCTCTCTTCTTCGATTTGGGATTCTTCAAGTTCGCCAGGCGGCGCTGCTCGGAGACTTCCTCGGGATCGAGGTAACGATAAGTCTTGGCGACCGCCTCCATCGTCAGCATGCCGGTCGCGTCGCGGGCCGGCACCGCGATCGACAGTTCGTTCAGGGTCACGATTCGCGACAGGTTGGAGATGTCACTGGTGAACGCAGCGAGATCATGGAAGCGACCGCTCAACCGGATGTTGATCGGCAGTTCCGCGTAGTAGTCCCGGATTACTACCTGGCCAGGCTTGAAGAGTTCGAATTGCAACGACCGGCCCACTCCAGCCTGGTTGATGTCGGAGAGCAGCGCATCCATCTCGGCCTTGCTCGGGAGCTGTTTTTCCAGCCCGCTGACGTACTTGGTGACGAGGACCTTCTGCTCGCGCAAGACCTCCAGGTTCACCGCCATCTTCATTTTTTCCTGGAACTGGGTCTTGAGCTGCTTCTCCTTGGCCTCGCCGATCTGAAGTTCCTCGAACAGGCCCTGCCAGTAGAGCACGTAGGCAAGGCCCAGCAACACCGCAAAGATCGCGGTCAGCAGGGTTGCCCGCGGCACGACTGGCCACAGTCCCGGGTGGCGTCCGTTCAGGCCCCGAAACTGCTCGCCCATGCCGCTGATATCAATGTTGAATGCCATGATGCCTCCTACCCCTTGGGCGCCGGCTGGCCGGGCCGCGCCCCTGCCGACGGCCCCTTCTTGGCGACGCCCTTGGCGTCAGCGGGCTTCTCGGTTGCCTTGAGCAGGGCATTCAGCGTGAACTCGAATAATCTCCGTGCGTCCTTGGTGTTGGTCCCGGTTGGCACCAACACCGCCTTGATTTCGTTGAGCTCGGGGCGTTCCAACCACGGCGTCTTGGTGGCGATATTGTGCAGCAGCTCCGAGATCCGGTCATTCGACTGGGCGTAACCATTGAGAACAACCTTGCCGTCCTTCTGCTTGACGCTCTTGAGCAAGATGCCCTCGGGAGTATTCTTGACCAGCTCGTCGAGCAGGTGAACCGGGACCGTGCGGTCACGTTGCAGATTCTCGACGGCCTGAGCGCGCGCCCTGAGGCCTTCGAGTTCGGCCTTCAGCGTGGCAATCTCCTTGATCTGCTCGTCGAGTTTGGCGTTTTCGCGGCTGATGAAGTCGTTGCGCGCGGCCTGGCTGGAGATCATCTGGTTGATGATGACACCCCCGATCAGCGTCACGCCCAGTCCGACAACCGCCGCAAGGATCATCTGCGCGACGAAGTCCTTCTTGCGCGCTTCTCGGCGGGCTTCGCGGTGCGGCAGCAGGTTGATTCGGATCACGGCTCGAACCTCCGCATCGCGAGTCCGGTGGCGACCAGCAGCGAAGGCGCATCGATACGCAGCTGCCGGTCACGGATCGAGTCCGCGATTTCCATCCCACGGAACGGATTGACCAGTTCAGTCGCCACCTGGGTGCGCTCGGCGACCGCCTCGCACAAGCCCGGCACGACCGACGACCCGCCGGCGAGAAAGATCTGGTCGACCTCGGTAAACGGGGTCGAGGTGAAGAAGAACTGCAGCGCCCGGCTGATGTCGGTGGCGCCCAGGGCGATGAATGGTTTCAGCAGGTCCTCGTGGTAACTGTCGGGCAGGTCTCCCGCCCGTTTCTTCTGTTCGGCCTCCTCGAAGGACAGGCCGTAGAGTCGGACGATGTCCTGGGTCAGCTGAACCCCTCCGAAGCCCTGCTCGCGTTCGAAGATCGCCTGCCCGTTGAGAATGATCGTGACGTAGGTCAGCTGGTCGCCGACCATGACGACCGCGATCACCTGGCCTTCGCCGTTGTTGGGCAGGAAGCTCGCCACGTGTTCGACCGTCGTCCGCACCGCGTAAGGTTCGACGTCCATGATGACGGGCTTTAGCCCCGCCATCTCGGCGACCATCACGCGCTCATCGACCTTCTCCTTACGCGAGGCCGCGAGCAGCACTTCAACCTCGTCCGTGGCCTGCGCGCTCGGTCCCAGAATCTGGAAGTCGAGATTGACCTCGTCGATCGGGAACGGGATGTACTGGCTGGCCTCGGATTCAACCTGGAATTCGTAGTCCTCTTCGCTCAGCCCGGCGGTCAGGGCAATGCGCTTGGTGATCACGGCCCGCGATGGCAGGGCCAGCGCGGCATTCCGGGCGCTCGACGAGGACTTGCGCAACGCCCGCACCAGCGCGTCGGCAATGACTTCGGGCTTCTCGATCACGCCTTCGACCATGGCGCCACGTTCCAGCGGTTCGATCGCGTAGCGCTCCAGGCGCATGGCAGTCTTGGAGCCCACGCGAAGCTCGACCAGCTTGACGCTGGAAGAGCTGATGTCGATTCCGACCAACGGATGGTCCGCGCGTCGAAACAGGCTCGGAAATGTCAATGCCACAGTGGCCTCGGCTAGTAAAAAACTCTTAAATTCTAATGGTTTACGTCGCGTTTCAGCAAAATCGCTGGAGATCGTACCAACAAGGTTTACCAACTGTAAACCTTTTTTCAGTCGCGGCAACACCGCATCCGGCCTTCCGTCGCGTTCGAACGACCATCCGGCCGCTTGCTCTGGCAGGGCCGTATAATGGCCCCCTTCAAGGCCGCCACGGCCGTTGCCCAGGATGCCAATAATCCCTCGACCGTCAAGCTCGGCCATCGGTCGGCACCAATCAGGAACCGGCCTGCCAGGGCTGTTGGCGCTCGCCTTCGCGGCCGCTGTCGCGGCCACAGTCTCGGCAATCCTGGTCGGCACACTGGCGATATTGCTGGCCAACGATCGCCTGCCGCCGCTCGATGCCCTGCTGGACTACCGACCGCGCATCCCGTTGCGCGTCTACACCGCTGACAACGTGCTGATCGGCGAGTTCGGCGAAGAGCGCCGCACCTTCGTGAGCTTCGCCGACGTACCGGCGGTGCTCAAGGACGCCCTGCTCGCCGCCGAGGATGCTCGTTTCTTTGAACATTCCGGCGTCGACCTGGTAAGCGTGGCGCGAGCGGCGCTGGTCAACCTCGTCGCCGGCGGCACTGAACAGGGCGCCAGCACCCTGACCATGCAGCTGGCAAAAGAGTTCTTCCTCTCACCCGAGCGGACTTATACCCGCAAGCTCACGGAAATCATGCTGGCCTTCAAGATTGAGGAAAGCCTCACCAAGGAACAGATCTTCGAGCTTTATGTCAACCAGATCTTCCTCGGCAAGCGAGCCTACGGCTTCGCCTCGGCAGCCCAGACCTATTTCGGCAAACCGCTGGCACAGATCACCGCCGCCGAGGCCGCGATGCTGGCCGGGCTGCCCAAGGCGCCGTCACGCTTCAACCCGCTGGTCAATCCCAAGCGTGCCCTCGAGCGCCAGCGCTACATCCTGCGGCGCATGCACGAAGCCGGGGCGCTGACCGAGGCGCAATACGACGAGGCCCTCAAGCAGGAACTTCACTACGTCGTCGCCAGCTCCGGCTACCACGTCGCCGCCCCCTACGTAGCCGAGATGGCCCGGCAGATTGCGCTCGAGCGCTACCATGAGGACACCTACTCGGCGGGCATCAAGGTCTACACCACGATCCTGTCCACCGACCAGCAGGCCGCCAATGATGCGGTGCGCCAGGGGGTACTCGCCTACGACCGCAAATATGGCTACCGCGGACCGTCGGCCTTCATCGACCTCGACAAAGACAGCGAGCGCGCCGAAACCCAGATCGAGGCGGCAGTTTCGGAGGCGATCGATGTCGATGACTTCCTCGCCGCGGTAGTCCTCGACGTCGATCCCAAGAAGGTCACGGTCAGCCGCGGCCGGGGAAGACTGATCGAAATTTCGGGTGGCGGACTCAAGTTCGTTGCCAAATCCCTTAGCGAGCGGGCGCCGGCAGCGCGCAAACTGCGCCCTGGCGCGGTGGTAAGGGTGGTCAAGGGAAAGCGCGGGGAATGGGAGATAACCCAGTTGCCGCAGGTCGAGGCCGCACTGGTGGCGCTCGATACGCGCGACGGCAGCGTACGCGCCCTGGTAGGTGGATTCGATTTCACCCGCAACAAGTTCAACCGCGTGACCCAGGCCTGGCGCCAGCCCGGCTCGGCGTTCAAGCCCTTCATCTATTCCGCCGCCCTCGAGAAGGGTTTCATGATGAACACGGTGATCAACGACGCCCCGGTCTCGATCGACCCGGCGCTCACCGGTGGCCAGCTTTGGGACCCGAAGAATTATGACGGCAAGTACGAAGGCCCGATGGACCTGCGCACCGCGCTGGCCCACTCGAAGAACATGGTATCGATCAGGATCCTGCAGAACATTGGCCCGCAGTACGCGCAGGACTACCTGACCCGGTTCGGGTTCGATCCGGCCCGCCACCCGCCCTACCTGACGATGGCACTTGGTGCCGGCGAGGTGACCCCCTGGCAGATGGCCAGTGCCTACTCGATCTTCGCCAACGGCGGCTACCGGGTCAACCCCTACCTCGTAAGCAGGATTACCAATCCCGACGGTCGCGTCCTGGCCCAGGCCAGACCGGAACACGCGGGCGACGAATCGCTGCGGGCGATCGACTCCCGCAACTCCTTCCTGATGGACTCGCTGCTGCGCAACGTGGTGGAAAACGGCACCGGCAGGTCGGCGCGCGCCCTTGGCCGCACCGATCTCGCGGGCAAGACCGGCACCACCAACGATTCCTATGACGCGTGGTTCGCCGGCTACCAGCCCTCGATCGCGGCAGTAGCCTGGGTCGGGTTCGACCAGCCCCGCAAACTGGGCAATCGCGAAACCGGCGGTGGCCTGGCATTGCCGATCTGGATGGGCTACATGGGCAAGGCGCTGGCCAAGGTTCCCAAGGAAGCCCTGCCGTTACCTGACGGTGTGGTCATGATCAACAATGACTACTACTACGCCGAGACCACGCCGGGGCAAGGCATAGCATCGCTAGGGCTGACCGACGGCGGGGTCTCCTCCGGCGCCAACGCCGAGACCATCCGCGACCAGCTGTTCTAGTCGATTGCCAGCGTTACCGGCACCGCACAGTGAGCGCTCACACAGCGCGACAGCACATCAGAGAGGTTCTCACCGCTGCGGGTATCGCACCAGCGCGAGTCGATGTCGCGGAAGTGGTATCCGCCGCTGCGATCGGCCAGCCAGATCTCCTGCAACGGGGCCTGGCCATTGACCACGATCTTGGCCCCGTCGTCGAATTCGATCTCCAGCAGGTGGCCGGAGCGCATCGAATCACAGTCGATTCCAGCCGCGTCGAGCGCGTCCTCGATCGTCTCCAGGAGACGCTCACATCTGCTCAAAAAGCTCTGTTCGGTCATGCTAGACTGCCCCCGGTGAATACGCGCTGGATGCTCGCCCCAATTCTAGCCGCGGCGCTAGCCGCTGCGGCCTGCGGCCAACGCGGACCACTGTATCTGCCGGATGACCCCAACCGCAAGCTGCCGCCGCGCAGCTCGTACTCCGAACCTTCGAGGGCTGATGTCGAACATGCAGTGGTGTCACTACCGCAACGATCAGCTCCTGGCTGAAGAGGTCCCCCTGGCCAGTGTGGCCAGCGAATTCGGCACTCCTACCTATGTTTACTCCAAAGCGGCGATTTTGGATGCCTACGGCGAATTCGTGCGCGCCGCGCAGGGACGCCGGGCGCTGGTGTGCTACGCCCTCAAGGCCAACTCCAACCTCGCGGTGATCGAATTGCTGGCCCGCGCCGGCGCCGGCTTCGATATCGTCTCGGCGGGTGAACTGGCTCGCGTTCTGGCCGCTGGCGGTGACCCCGCCAAGGTCGTGTTCTCGGGCGTCGGCAAGTCGGAGGCCGATATCCGCGCCGCCCTGGCCGTAGGGGTGCGCTGTTTCAATGTCGAATCCGAGCCCGAGCTGGAGCGCATCAACGCGCTGGCCGCGGGCACGGGACAGCGGGCGCCGATATCGCTGCGCATCAATCCCGATGTCGACGCCGGCACCCATCCCTACATCTCGACCGGCCTGCGCGAGAACAAGTTCGGCATCGCCCACGAGCGCGCCCTTGATGCCTTCAAGCTGGCAGCCTCGCTGCCCAATCTGGAAGTGCTGGGGATCGACTGCCACATCGGTTCGCAGATCACCGAGATCGCGCCATTCCTGGCCGCGCTCGACAAACTGCTCGAACTCGCCGGACGGATCGAGCGCGCCGGGGTCGCCCTGCAGCACCTCGACCTTGGTGGCGGACTGGGCATCGATTACCAGGGTGAGCAGCCGCCGGCACGCGGCGAGCTGCTCGCCGCGATCTTCGAACGGGTGGCCGCCCATCCTCTCGGACAGCGTTACGAACTGATGTTCGAATTCGGCCGGTCAATCGTCGGCAACGCCGGCCTGCTGCTGACCAGGGTCGAGTACCTCAAGTCGACTCCGGTCAAGGACTTCGCGGTGGTCGATGCCGCCATGAACGACCTGATGCGACCAGCCCTCTACGATGCCTGGCACGGGGTCCTGCCGGTTGTGCGGCGCGTTGGCCAGAAAGTGGTCTACGACGTGGTGGGACCGGTGTGCGAATCAGGCGATTGGCTGGCCCGCAACCGCGCGCTGGCGATCAGCGCCGGCGACCTGCTGGCGATCGAAACGGCGGGAGCGTACGGGATGGCGATGAGCTCGAACTACAATTCCCGCCCCCGCGCCGCCGAGGTTTTGGTCGATGGCCGTCGCGCCCTGCTGGTGCGCAGCCGCGAAACCGTCGAATCGCTCTACGCGTTGGAACGGCGCTTGCCGCCGGAAGACTGAAGCCTGGAGCGCGCCCGCCGCCGGCGGGCATACTGGAAGAACCTGAACGCCAGCAGCAACGCGACCATCAGCGCGTAGATACGCGGCTGGGCGAGGTCGTTCTTGCCGGCCTTGGCCCACCACAAATGCAGCACCCCGAGCGCGGCGATGGCATAGATCAGGCGGTGCAGCGCCTGCCAGCGCCGGCCCAGCCGGCGGATCATCGCGTTGGTCGAGGTCGCCGCCAACGCGCTCATCAGCAGGAATGCGGCCATCCCCGCGGTGACGAAGGGACGTTTGAGCACGTCGGTGAGCATCTCGGCCACATTGAACCAGTGCTCAAACCACACGAAGGTCAGCAAGTGCAGGGCCGCGTAGAAGAACGCGAACAGCCCCAGCATCCGCCGCAGCGCTGCCAGGGAGCTGAACCCCGATAGCACCCGCAACGGGGTCACGCTCAGGGTCACGAGCAGCATCACCAATGTCCAGGTTCCGGTCGAACGGGTCACGGATTCGACCGGATTGGCGCCCAGCTGATTGGCAAAGCCCAGCACCAGCAACCGTACCAGCGGCAGTAGCACCACCACGAACACGACCACCTTGGTCACCCTGGCGGGGATTCGCATCAGCCGCTCAACCGTCCTGACAAGCCGGCCGCCGCGCCGGGGATGAAGGCGAGGGCACCGTGGCTTGAATCAGAACTGCCGGCGCAGGTCCATGCCGGTGTAGAGGGCTGCTACTTCAGCGCCGTAGCCGTTGAACATCAGCGTCTTGCGACGATTCTGCAGGAAACCGTCTTCGCCGATTCGGCGCTCGCGCGCCTGCGACCAGCGGGGATGATCGACTTCGGGATTGACGTTGGAGTAGAACCCGTATTCATAGGGCGCCGAGCGATTCCAGCTGGTGATCGGCTGCTGCTCCACGAAACGGATCCGAACTATCGACTTGGCGCTCTTGAAACCGTACTTCCACGGAACCACCAGGCGCACTGGTGCGCCGTTCCGGCGCGGCAACGTCTGCCCGTACACGCCCAGCGTCAGCAAGC
>JAHYJF010000279.1 GCA_019428955.1 Burkholderiaceae bacterium | reverse complement strand
GCCTCTCGCCCAAATCCAAAGTGGCCTGGTTTTGCGCCGCCCTGTGGCAGGATTTTACTCCGCCGTTGACAGTCACCCGCCATCTTGCAAGGAACTGAAAACGCTCGCTGAGTTTTGAATCAGACTCTTGGGCATCTCGATTTTTGACCTCTTTTGCTGGCGCGTAGTGCTTTCAGGCGTTTGAATTCGCACATGGTGCCAGCCGGTGCCCCGTTGGCGCGCCCGTCGGTCACGGTCATGGGTCGATTGAGTGCAGTTTTACGGCCTTTCGGCCTGATTTGTGCGCCTCGGGGTCACGCCGGGCAGGGGTTCAGGCGGCGCAACTGGACGAGGCGACGCATTCGTCGGGGAATTGATCCCCCGGATCAATTCCTGGTCCGCCTCATTGTAGGCCAGGTTCTTCATGCCGATCTTGGCGCGGGCCCGAACGACGCCTATCGTGCGCACCAGGGTGCCGCCCATGTCGTTGGCCTGCGCGCCGAAGATGTGCTCGACCCGCACGCGTACCGTCGATTTGGTCCGGTTGCTGCCCTTGGCCTGCTCGGTCAATGGCTTGCCGCGCTTGCCCTTGCGGTGAATGTGGCTGGTCAGCTTTCTGGCCTTCAGCTTCGCTTCCATTTCCTCGGACCGATAGGCCGCATCCGCCCAGACGCCGGAGCCGGTATTGCCCCGCATCAGCAAATGATCGACCGCCTGGCTATCGTGCACGGCGGCATCGCTGACGTGATAGCGCCGCACCAGCTTGTGCTTGCGATCCACGTTCACGTGGTTCTTGTAGCCGTAATGGCTCTTGCCATGCTTCTTGGTCCAGCGCGCGTCGGTGTCCTTCTGCGACCGCTTTGCGGGCTTGTCGGCCCAGTCTTCGGGCACATCACCACTCTTGATCGCCTTGTTTTCTTCCCGCGTATTGTGGTTGCGCGGCACCGGCACGATGGAGGCGTCAAGGATCTGACCGCCCCGCGCAATGTAGCCCTGCCGCGCCAGATAACCGTCAAACTGCTTGAACAGCGCCTCCACCATGCCCGCCTGCGCCAGCGCTTCGCGATAGAGCCAAACGGTCTTGGCGTCGGGCACCCGACCCTCCAGCCCAAGGCCGAGAAACCGCGTGAACGACAACCGGTCGCGCAGCTGATACTCGATCTGGTCGTCGGACAGGTTGTAAAGCGCGCTCAACACAAGCGTCTTGAACATCAGCACCGCATCCATCGGCTTGCGCCCGGCCCGCGACTTGCGCTGCGCATCCGGCTTGCGCCAGACGCCCTCAAGAACTGGACGAAACTCCTCCCAAGGCACCACAGCGTCGATCTCGACCAGCGGGTCCTTCTTGGCATCCAGACTCGCATACCTATCTGAAAGATCAAAGAAACCCATCTGCGACATCGCTGCATTCCCCGTGCCAGATTATTCTCTGAACAATACATCAGCGCCAAGGTTCACGCAATTTTTAGAGGTGCCCTTCAGCATAAGAAGCTGATTTGAAACTAATTTGGTGAATTCAGCAGGTTGTGATTCTGTTCGGTTGTGAAGCTGAACGGAGAACCCAATGGCCTGGACCGAATTCACCCGCCGCCAACATGCCCGAGTGGGCGACAAATACGCAAGCGATTTGACCGACGCGGAATGGGCGTTGATCGAACCTTTGATGCCGCCACGCAAGACCACCGGCAGGCCCCGCACGACGCGTTTGCGCGATGTGTTTGACGCAATTCTCTACATTGCATCGACCGGTTGCCAATGGCGCATGTTGCCAAACGATTTCCCGGCGGTGTCGACCGTTCGGGGGTATTTTTACGCCTGGCGCAACGACGGCCTGCTCGATGAGATGAACCGCAAGCTGGTTGAAGCCGCGCGTCTGGCCGAGGGCCGAAAAGCCCAGCCAACAGCCGGGATCATTGACAGCCAGAGTGTGAAAACCACGGAAAGTGGCGGGGTTAGAGGCTATGACGCCGGCAAACGGATCAAGGGACGCAAGCGTCATATCGTCACCGATACGACCGGATTGCTGGTCGGCATCGAGGTCCACAGCGCCGGAATTCAGGATCGCGACGGCGCGCCGGATGTGCTGAAAAAGGTGGCGGCACGCTATCCATTTCTGCGTCATGTGTTCGCCGACGGCGGTTATGCGGGCCCCAAACTGCGCGACGCGTTGAAGGCCATCGGACGCTGGACCGTCCAGATCGTCAAACGCTCCGATACGGCGCAAGGCTTCGAAGTCCTGCCCCGCCGTTGGGTTGTGGAACGCACCCTGGCCTGGCTGGGACGCTGCCGCCGCCTGTCAAAGGATTGGGAAAAATCCATCGCCAGCGCAGAGGCCTGGGTGCTCATCGCCCACATCCGGCGCGTCACCCGCCATCTTGCAAGGAACTGAAAACGCTCGCTGAGTTTTGAATCAGACTCTAAGGGCTCGATAGGCGGGCCAGTTCCTGGTCTTGTAGGTGGGGCGTGTGGGTTTGCTCATGCCGCCCAGCTACCACGCTGGATTCACGAGATGAATCCCTCACGCGTTTTGTGCAACAGAGCTAGCAGCCTGTCGGACTGGGTCTGTCGAAGTGACGTTGGAACGTTGTGACCTGGCGCGTCGCGCCGCCGCCGCCGAGCGGACTGGGTCTGTCGAAGTGATGTTTGGACGCTTTGGGATGTAAAAGTGTCATGATTTCGGGATTCTCGGTGCGAATGCGCGGTGCAGCAGGTGGTTCAGGCCTGGCTGAGGGCGAACATCCGCTTCATGTTCCATGCCATGGTGACGAGGCTCCACTCGCCTTTGACCTTGACGAGGCCGCGCAGAGAGAACTGGCGAAAGCCCATGACCGACTTGATGATGCCGAACACCGGTTCCGGAGTCTGCTTGCGCAGGGCGTAGGCTTGCCGGCCTTCGGGGGTTGCCAGCCGATGCCGCATGGCTTCGAGCGGCGTCGGGTTGTCTGGGGCCGGCGGTGGTTCGGCGAAACGGTCCTTCCAGGAGCGATGATGGCGCTCGCGGGTGCCCGCAATCAGCGGCGCGATCTTCGCTGCCGCGCAGGCCTCGACATTGGCCTCACTGAAATAACCGGTGTCGGCCAGCAGGGTCTCGGGCCTGCCCAGGTCGCCGGGCAGCCGGGCGAACTTGTCCAGCGTCGGCGTGATCTGCTGCTTGTCGTTGGCGGCCTGGACCACATCCTTGGTCACCACCAGCAGGCTGCCGACCGCCACCGCGGCCTGGGCGTTGTAGGCCTGCTCGAAGCCTCCGCCGGCAACCGGCATGATGCGCGAGTCCGGGTCGGTCAGGTTGACCTGATCCTTGGGGCCGGGGCCGACCGTCGGCGGCTGCGGCGGCTGCCCGCCCGGCTTCTTGCCGGTCCTGTTCGCCTTGTCTTTGCGCGCCTTCATCCTGGCTTCATGCTCGGCCTGCTCACGCGCAAAGCGCGTCCGCGCCCGGGCCTCGATGGCCGCCTTGGCCGCGGGTGATGCGCGCCAGCCGATCCTCGCGCCGGGCCAGTTCGTCGGGCACCGACATGCCGTCCGGCACATCGGCCTGATCGGCAGCCTCCGCCAGCGCCATCAGGTCGGCGACCTCGGCCTTCAGCTGCGCTTCGATCCGGTTTGCATGCTCCCACGACAGCGCACTGTGCCGGCTGGCATTGGCGTGCACCTTGGTGCCGTCCAGCGCCACCGTGCCCAGCTTCAGCATCCCCGCCTCGCGCGCCAGCGCCAGAACCTGCACGAACAGCCCCTCGATCTCGGCCAGAAAGCGCCGGCGAAACGTGGCGATGGTGTCGTGGTCGGGATGATCATTTGCTGCAATGAAGCGGAACGCCACCGAATCGTAGCTCGCCCGCTCCAGCTTGCGGCTCGAAAACACCCCCGTGGCGTAGCCGTAGACCAACAGCCCCAGCAGCACGCTCGGGTGATAGGACGCCGAACCCGAGCCGCGATAGGCCTTGACCATCGCCGAAAGGTCGAGCTGCTCGATCACCTCCACCACGAAGCGCGCCAGATGCCGCTCCGGCAACCATTCATCAACCGACGGTGGCAACAAAAAACCGGTCTGGCGGTCAACCTGGCGGAAATTGCTCATCGTCGCTCCGATCAATCATGCGAAAACCAACCCATGCCAATGAATCTCATTCCCGGCCTCGGATCAAGTCCGACAGGCTGCTAGCAGCCTGTCGGACTGGGTCTGTCGAAGTGACGTTGGAACGTTGTGACCTGGCGCGTCGCGCCGCCGCCGCCGAGCGGACTGGGTCTGTCGAAGTGATGTTTGGACGCTTTGGGATGTAAAA
>JAHYJF010000278.1 GCA_019428955.1 Burkholderiaceae bacterium | reverse complement strand
TCCGATCTCTTCAGCTTCATCGGATCACGCGGGCCTGAGATCAAGGGTCCAGACCAGCCGCTCGCGGTCGCGCAGCGGCTCGCCCTGGACGAGGAAGGCCTCGCCGTCGAGCTCGATCCTGTCACCGGGGCGCGGGATCGGCACCTCGGCCACGCGCAGGTCGATGCGGGTGGTCTCCGACCAGAGCCGCGCGTCGCCGAAGTCGCTGATCGCATCGGCGCGCCTTGCGACGACGCGCGCCAGAACCGCCGTGCCGCCCTCGGCGATGTAGACTGCGTCGCGGCCGATATTCAGGTCGGCGAAGAGCGCCTCCAATGCGGATTCGAAGGCCTGTGGCATCATTGCTCTTTCATGTGGAAATTCCATGCACTATATTTGCATGCGACAGGAGGATGCCATGTCCCAGCCCCACCCCAGCACACTCGCCCTAGCCCCGGATCGCAATGCGGTCCTGACCAAGGCCATGCTCGGCGCCGCCGCTCGCCTCGGGCTGACTGCGCGTCAGCTTGCGCAGATCGTCGGCGTCTCCGAGGCAACGGTGTCGCGCCTTAAACGCGGCGAGGCCGCGCTCGAGACGGGATCGAAACCGTTCGAGCTCGCGGCGCTTCTGGTGCGCGCCTTCCGCTCGCTCGACGCCATCACCGGCGGCGACGAGGCGGTTGCCCGCGTCTGGATGACCGCACCCAACACCGCGCTTGGCACGCGCCCGATCGAACGGATGACCACTGTGCAGGGGCTTGTCGATGTCACGAGCTATCTTGACGCCCGCCGCGCTCCGCTCTGAAGCGCGGCCCCTCAAGGGTCAGGCGTGGCGGTTTGTCGAGGCGCAGCATCGGGTCTCGACGCTGAAGCTGGTGGGCAGCCTTGCCGAGCAGGCGGTGCTCGAGGAGATCCTCGAAGCGACCAAGCCGCCGGTGCCAGAGGAGTGCCGTCACCTCGACTACCTGCTCTCGACACCGTTTCGCTATCGCCCCTATCCTGCGGGCTCGCGCTTTCGCCGCGCCGGGTTCACGCCCGGGGTCTGGTATGGTGCGGAAGCTCCCGAAACGGCGGCGGCCGAGATGGTGTTCTACCGCTTCCTCTTTTACGCTGAGAGCCCCGAGACGCCCTTCCCTGACGATGCCGCCGAATATACCGCGATCCGCGCGGACCTCGCCACGCCCGCAGCCCTCGATCTGACCTCCGGCACACTGGCCGCGAACCGGGCGCAGTGGATGCACCTGACCGATTACGCCGCCTGCCAGAACCTCGCCGAGGCCGCGCACGAGATCGGCGCCGATGTCATTCGCTACGCCTCGGTGCGCGATCCGGCGCATGGCGCGAACCTCGCAGTGCTCGCCTGCCGCGCCTTCGCCACCCCGCGTCCCACCCTCCGGCGCACCTGGCGCATCCGCATCGGCAGGACCGGCGCGCAGGCGCTTTGCGAACACCCGCGGCAGGGGCTCGAGTTTGGCATCGACGCCTTTGCCCCCGACCCGCGCCTTGCCGGCATGGTCTGGGACCGTCCCCGCGCGCGCTAGCACTTCCCCTCAGGTCCGCCGCGCCGAGCGCAGCACCTGCGGACGGGTGCAGATCGGCAGCGGGTTGCTTTCGATCTCGAGGCGCACCCATTCGTCGCGGTCCCGGTCGGGGATGGTGCGGGCGTAGAGCGGCAGGCCGAGGGTGTTGACCGTCTCGAACGTGTCGGCGGGGGCGTGGTAGATCTCGAAGAGGCCCTCGACGCCTTCGGGGTAGAAGATGGCCTTGTCGGTCGGCACGCCGAAGCCCGCGCCGCCACGGTAGCGGCGAAAGCTGATGCCGCCGAAGCTGACCTCGTCGGCGACACGGCCGCGCAGATCGGCCGCCGCGGCGGTGTTGAGATAGGTCTCGCGCACCTCCTTATGCGCAATGAGATCGGCGAAGAAGGCCGAGCCGCATTCGGCACGCACCTGGATGGCGCCTGCGGCAAGCCCGCCCATGCTGCCCTCGACATCCTCGATCAGCGCCTGGCAGCGCTTGCGCAGGGCGCCCGAGGCGGGGGTGGCGTTGTCGAGATCGAAGTCGATCTCGGTGGCGGGGGTTATCGCGAACTCGGTGAAGTAGTTCACCACCGTGGCGTTGTCCTTGGGGTCCTTCACGATGCCCTGGATGCCGTTCAGCAGGTGATACTCGAAGGTCGCTTCGGCGTCCTGGCGCAGGCGGCCGAGCCGGCGCGCGACCTCGCTCTGGATCTGCTGCGTCGCACTTTCCGAGCCGAAGTCGCGGATGCCCTGGATTTCGGATGCCCAGAGCACGTCCTGCTTCTTGAACTGGCGGCAGACGAAGGCGCGCATGTCGCGGCGCTCGGGCACCTGTTGCTCGTAGGCCGAGCCGCGTTCGGAGAACGGGATCAGCGACAGAGTGCCGTTGCGGCTTTCGATCACCACGGTGCGGGCCCGCACGCCGCGCGGGCTGAAGAGGCCCGCGCCCGAGAGGATTGCGGGCTTGAAGGGGATGTTCTCGAGCGCGCGGGTGAGTTCGATGATCGAGAAGGCATCGCCTTCGAAGATATCCATGCTGGCCATGGGGTGCCTCCTGATTTGGGGGTTGGATGTTCGGCTTAGCGGACGAGAATGCCGAGGGTGGCGAGGGCTGCATGCGCCGCCGCAATCTGGCCCTCGGTCGGGGTGCCGGGGTTGGTGATCTCGTGGCGGTTCACGATCGCCGGGCCACGGATCAGCACCACGGCGGCGGCGTCGGCCAGCGTAGCATCGACCGCGCCCCAGAGGAGGGCCGCAGCGGTCTGGGTGCCGTCGGCGGCGCCCGGGGCATGGGCCGCGAACTTGCCGCTGGCGGTGATCCGACCGAGCACGGTTCCGGGCGCGAGCACGCCCGCCCCGGAGGCAATGGTGACGGTTTCGCGGGTGTAGTCGCGCGCGGTTTCCCAGACGAGGAAACCGCCGGGGTGCGGGCCTTCGACAAGCGTGGTCATGGGGTCATCCTTTCAGACGGAAGGTGCGGGCGACAATTTCGCCCCAGGGGCGCGCGGCCGAATGGCGGCCGGGCTGCGGGTGATGTGCTGCGATCTCGGGCTCGGCGGCGGCCTTCGCGGCGAGAAGGGCGGCGCGAACCTCGTCGAGGCCCGCGTCGGTTTCCAGAAACCGGCCCGCCATCTGCGGCTGACCGGCAAGGCGGCAGAGATCGAGCACGGCCCGCGCATGCCCGATGGCCTCCGCCCTGATCGCGGACGGATCGGGTGGCGTTCCGCTTGGCGGCGGCGTCTCGGCCGGCGGCTCCGGGGTGTGGGAAGCGGCGGCCTGCTCGTCCTCGGCGTCCTCGACCTGATCGGCGTCGTCGGTCGCCTCGGTGTTTGTGCCGTCGCTCTCGTCGTCGGGCTCCGGCTCGGCTTCGACCTGCTCCACCAACACCAGCGGCGCATTGCGGAACCGCGCGATGTCGAACCGCGCCGCGATGCGCTGCGGCGCCACCAGCCGGTCAGCAAAGCCCTGCGCCAGCGCCTCGGCCGCGTCGAACCAGGTCTCGGCGGACATCAGCGCCGAGACCTCCTCGGCGGTGCGGCCGGATTTCGCGGTGTAGCCCTGCACCAGGCTCGCCTTCACCTTGTCGAGCGCCCCGGCCATGGCGCGCATGTCCTCGGCACTGCCCGCGACCAGCCCGGCCGGATCGTGGATCATCAGGAAGGCGTTCTCGGGCATCACGATCTCGTCGCCCGCCATCGCCACATAGGAGGCAGCCGAAGCGGCGATGCCGTCGATCCAGACGGTGACGGTGCCCTGGTGCCGCTTGATCGCATTGTGGATCGCCACCGCGTCGAACACCGAGCCGCCCGGGCTGTTCAGTCGCAGATCGATCGGCGTGCCCTCGGGCAGCGCGCCAAGCTCGGCCAGAAAGCCCTTCGCCGAGACCCCATAGGCGCCGATCTCGTCATAGATCGCCACTTCCGCTGCCCCCGCCCTGGCGCGGATCGCATACCAGCTTGCCATGTCGTCACTCCTCCTCGGTTGCGGCCTCTGTTTGCGTGCCCGCACCGCGCTTGCCGCTCGCGGGCAGTGTCGCGGGGGTCGCCCGCGCCCCCTGCGCCTCGGCGGGGCTGGTTCGATAGCCGAGACCGAGCGATCGCGCGCGCGCCGCGTCGGTTGCATTCTCGCGGTCGATCTCCTCGACATCATAGCCGGTGGCCTCGACCACCTTGCGCCGCGAGGTGATGCCTGCCTCCATCGCCAGCACCTGCGCCTGGATGTCCTTCAGGGGATCGACCCAGTCCCAGCGCGGCGGGATCCAT
>JAHYJF010000277.1 GCA_019428955.1 Burkholderiaceae bacterium | reverse complement strand
AATTCGGCCATTTCCGGGTCGGAGAGCATCTGCTTGGCAGCCGCGAAATCGCTCTGGGCGCGGCGAAAATTTTCGAAGTGATCGACGACCTGGGTGAGCTCGGCATGTTCGCGGTGCAGGCGCCGGAACTCGGCCGCGTCGCGGCTGGCGTCCTGGGTCGAGAGCAAGGTGTTGAGGTCAGAGAGCCGGAGCGCGAGCTGCTCGAGCCGCGCGCGCATCGACGCCTTCATGAGTCCCGCTTGTCTGAGTCCGGCCCTGGCTTGTAGTCGCGGCCCGCCTTGGGTGCTGGTGCGCTGATATCCGGCAGCAGGTGGTCGAACAGTTTGAGGAATGCCTGGCGCGACTCGTCCGGGCCAGTCAGCAGCGTGGTCGGCCCGTGGAGGAACTTGGCTGCGATCCCCCGCGCCAGCGCCTCGATCACGGCATTGGGGTCGTCGCCGCGGGCTAGCGCCTTGCGCGCCCGCTCCAGCTCGATGGCCCTGACCGCCTCGCCGCGGGCGTGAAGTTCACGGATCGCCGGCACCGTGCTGCGCGCCGCGATCCACTGCATGAAGGCATCGACGCGGGTTTCGATGATCGCCTCGGCCTGCGCGACGGCGGCGCGGCGGTTGGCGACGCCGGTCTGGACGACGCGACCAAGGTCGTCGATGGTGTAGAGGAAGACGTCGTCGAGGCGGCCGATTTCCGCTTCGATGTCACGCGGCACGGCGAGGTCGACCATGAACATCGGGCGGCGCCGGCGCGCTTTGGTGGCGCGCTCGACCATGCCAAGCCCGATGATCGGCAGCGAGCTGGCGGTGCACGAGACCACGATGTCGAACTCTTCGAGCGTGCCTGGCAGGTCGCCCAGCTTCATGGTTTCGCCGTTGAAACGCTGGGCCAGGCGCTGGGCCCGCTCGACGGTTCGGTTGGCCACCACGATGCGCTTGGGATGCTGCGCGGCGAAGTGGGTCGCCGCTAGCTCGATCATCTCGCCAGCGCCAACGAACAGCACCGAGCATTCGCGCAGGTCTTCGAAAATCCTTCTTGCCAGCCGCACCGAGGCCGCGGCCAGCGAGACCGAATGGGCGCCGACCTCGGTGCTCGAGCGCACCTCCTTGGCGACCGCGAAGCTGCGCTGGAACAGCTGGTGGAGGTGGGTGCCGAGCGCGCCGGCGTCCTGGGCGATGCGCACCGCTTCCTTCATCTGGCCCAGAATCTGCGGTTCGCCGAGGACCATCGAGTCCAGCCCCGAGGCGACCCGAAAGGCGTGGCGCACGGCCCGGTTGTCGGGCAGCGCGTAGAGATGTTCGTCGAGTTGGGCGGCCGGAACTCCGCGGTACTTGGCCAGCCAGTCGGTTACCGCCGGCCGGATTCGCTCCGGGGCCATGGTCGCGCAATAGATCTCGGTGCGATTGCAGGTCGAGAGAATCGCGGTTTCAGCCGACAACGAACGCAAATTTTCGCCGAACTCGTCCAGCGCGGTGCCGAGAGTATCGGCCGGGAACGCCATCTGCTCGCGCAGCGCGAGCGGCGCGGTCGTATGGTTTAGTCCGAGCGTGAAGAGGTTCATAAACGTTTGAATTTGCTCGAATTATATCGTCCGGACGGCAACTTCGTCGGTACCACCATGGGCTTCAGTAAGGGTTCAGGAAAGAAACATCCGGAAGGCTGGGTGCCTGGTTTCATCGACATGGCGATAAGCGAGCGACTCGAGCACGGCGTTGAACTCGGCGCGCTCGGCGCGGGGCACCTGCAGTCCGACCAGGATACGGCCGTAGTCGGCGCCATGGTTGCGGTAGTGAAAGAGGGTGATGTTCCAGCTCGGATGCATGCTCGAGAGGAACTTCATGAGCGCGCCGGGGCGCTCGGGGAACTCGAACCGGTAGATCAGCTCGCCCTTGGATAAGGGCGAGCGGCCGCCCACGAGGTGGCGCAGATGCGCCTTGGCCAGCTCGTCGTCGGTCAGGTCGACGGCGCTGAAGCCCGCCTTGGCCAGGTCGGCGGCTATGACGTGGGCTGCGGAGCGATCAGGGATCTGGATGCCGACGAACACGTGGGCCACCTTCGCGTCGGCGATCCGGTAGTTGAACTCGGTGACGTTGCGTGGCCCGATCGCCTCGCAGAAGCGGCGAAAGCTGCCGCGTTCCTCCGGGATGGTCACGGCAAACACGGCTTCGCGCTGCTCGCCGATCTCGGCGCGCTCGGAGACGAAGCGCAGGCGGTCGAAGTTCATGTTGGCGCCGCAGGCGACCGCGATCAGGGTCGCGCCGCGGATCCCCTCGCGCTCGACCCAGGCCTTGGCCCCGGCGATCGCCAGGGCCCCGGCGGGCTCGAGAATCGCGCGGTTGTCCTCGAAGACGTCCTTGATCGCCGCACAGATGGCGTCGGTATCGACCAGGACGACTTCATCGACGAATGCGCGCGCAAGACGGAAGGTTTCAGCGCCCACCTTCTTGACCGCCGTCCCATCCGAGAACAGGCCGACTTCGCGCAACTCGACCCGCCGCCCGGCCCGCAATGAGCGGGCCATGGCGTCCGAGTCAGAGCTCTGGACTCCGATGATCCGCACTTCGGGGCGCAGCTGCTTGACGTAGGCGGCGATCCCCGCGATCAGCCCGCCGCCGCCGATCGCCACGAAAATCGCGTCGATCGGTCCCTGGTGCTGGCGCAGGATCTCCATGCCGATGGTCCCCTGTCCGGCAATCACATCGGGGTCGTCGAAGGGGTGCACAAAGGTAAACCCGTGGGTCTTCTGCAGGGTGAGCGCATGCTGGTGGGCCTCGTTGTACGAGTCGCCCTTCATCACCACCTCCGCGCCGCGGGCGCGGACTGCGTTCACCTTGACCGCCGGGGTGGTCACCGGCATCACGATGACGGCCCGGCAGCCGAGCTTCGTGGCGGCGAGCGCGACGCCTTGGGCGTGGTTGCCGGCCGAGGCGGCAATGACGCCGCGGGCCAGTTCGGCTGCCGACAGGTGGGCCATCTTGTTGTAGGCGCCCCGCAACTTGAACGAGAACACCGACTGCAGGTCCTCGCGCTTGAGCAGCACGTGGTTGTCCAACCTTGCGGACAGGACCGGCGCGACGTCCAGCGGCGTCTCCTGGGCGACGTCGTAGACCTTGGCGTTGAGGATTTTCTTGAGATAGTCGGTGTGCATGGCTGGGCTATTTTAGCGGCGTACGCCAACTCAAGGGCGCCGGAGGGTACACTGCCCGCCCATGGAGCGATTGGTGTATGCGAGCCTCGCCTGGTTCGCGATTCCCCGGCACGGCCTGGCGTCGGTGTTCCTCATCGCCTTCGTTTCGGCAACGCTGCTGCCGCTGGGCTCGGAGCCGGCGGTGTTCGGGTTCGTCAAGCTGAACCCCGACAAGTTCTGGATTACGGTGGTCGTGGCGACGCTCGGCAATACGCTGGGCGGGGCGGTCGATTACTGGATGGGCTTCGGAGCAAAGAGCGTGGTCGCCCCCAAGCGCGAAATCCAGTACCTGAAATGGTTCAAGCGACTCGGCCCGAAGGCGCTGGTGATGGCCTGGCTCCCGGTGGTCGGTGACCCGCTCTGCGCGGTGGCAGGCTGGCTGCGGCTGCCGTTCTGGCCGTCGGTGTTCTGGATGGCCGTGGGCAAGTTCACGCGCTACTCGCTGATGACCGCTTTGCTCTTGTGGGTTCCGAACGCATGGTGGGTGGAGATGCTGAAGCCGATTGCGGGGTTGTGAGCGCCGGGCGGTAAGATAATCTTTTCCTTCGAGGGGTTGGCGTGCCGCGTCTGCGCGAGATTCCCTACAACTACACCTCGTTTGCCGATCGCGAGATCGTAATCCGGCTGCTGGGCGAGGACGCATGGGCGATCCTCAATGAGTTGCGTTCGGAGCGGCGCACGGGGCGTTCGGCACGGATGCTCTACGAGGTTTTGGGCGACATCTGGGCGGTGCAGCGCAACCCGTACCTCCAGGACGACCTGCTCGCCAACCCCAAGCGCAGCCAGTTGCTGGTCGAGGCGCTTCATCACCGGGTGGCCGAGATCGAGAAACGGCGCCAGCACGATCTGCGTGATTCGGTCGACGAACAGGCGGCGGCACGCAGCGCCAAGGTAAGCGCGCTACTGGTACGCACCAGGGATGCCGCTGAGCGTTTCGAACACGATTTCGGCCGCGTTGGTGCGTTGCGCGCCAAGTGCCAGCGGCGCTTCCTGCGCCATACCAACCGCAACAACGTCCGCTTCGATGCGATGTCGCGGGTGTCCCACGTCACCGACGCGACCGACTGGCGGGTCGAATACCCGTTCGTGGTGCTGGCACCAGATCGCG
>JAHYJF010000276.1 GCA_019428955.1 Burkholderiaceae bacterium | reverse complement strand
GGGCCTATCCCCGCGCGCGCGGGGGAACCCCCTGAGTCTGTCGGCACCCCGCCGATATGTCGGGCCTATCCCCGCGCGCGCGGGGGAACCTGGGCGAAGTCTCGAACACCCGGCCAACCACAGGGCCTATCCCCGCGCGCGCGGGGGAACCTTTTCGTCGGCCTGGCCGTTGATCAGTTGCAGGGGCCTATCCCCGCGCGCGCGGGGGAACCGCGCCAAGCTGCCGCCTCACGCCATAATCGCAGGGCCTATTCCCGCGCGTGCGGGGGAACCTCTAGTGCCTAATGGCATGATATATCGACATTTTCAAAGAGCAAGAGGCGAGCTAAGAGACGACTACTTTCGTTTAACGAGCAAAACGCCATCTGCATTGACGATCTCTTTTGGCGCCTCGCCCAATGCCTCTATTCGCAACTCACCCGGCGCCTCTAATTCACGCCAGACCATGACAATTGCGCCACGACCAAGTGCATGCCACCATTCCGCCATCACTTCCCATACACGTTTGCGTACTGCCGCAGACATGCGAGGCGAGACATAGACACCGGGGGCGATTTCCAGCATCACCGAAGTGAGGAAACCCCTGTATCGGGCTTCGACATCGCGCGTGACAATCATCGTGGTCTGCGCCGTCATCTATTCGCGCCCCTCGATCAGCCGCTTGATCCGCTCGATCATCGCGGGAATTATCTGATCGCGAGCAAGAGTTTCGCCGGTTAAACGCCGAGTCACACGCTCAATGTTATCGGATGGATGCGCCGCGACCAGTTTTGCCGCCCTGAAGGCGCAGGGGATCGTCACCTCGACCCGGTAAAGATCAGCAATATCCAGCACGAAGGACTGACCGGCATCCTCATGAATGAAGCCCAGTTGCGGGACAGTGGCTGTTGCAGCGACGGCAATCGCTGCGGCGGCCTCGACGGCAGAGGCAGCGTGATTCAGAGCCTGATTGGGCAGATCGGCGGCCATCGGGTTGGCGCGGTCATAATGGCGGCCTTGCCAGTTCACCCCGATGCTCTGCGCCAGAAGACGGTAACTTTCCTTCATCCGGGCGCCTTCAATGCCGCGAAGCACATCAAGGTTGCTGTGTGGCAGTATCTCACCAAGGCGCAATGCATACATCCGCCGGGCGATCATGATGCGCATATCATCATCTGCCCAGAGCCGGGCCTGCACACGGGCAAGGCCGGACCGGTCGGGGATCAGCGGTGGAGCAGTATAGAAGCGCACGCCGTCTTCGCCCACGGCGGCGAGCGCGGTTCGGGCATGGGCCAGCAGGCGCAGCGCGTCGTGGCTTACGGTTGATCCGGGACCCAAGAGGATCATCGACACCGCTTGAAGCGGAATTGCGTAGTCGCCCGGTGTCAGGGCATCGGCCTCGGTCGCGGACCCTTGCACAAATGCCAAGGTGCCATCGTGGGCAGTCAGGGCCCCGCGCGCGAGATAAAGCAGCCCCGCCCGGTCGGCATGGGGTACTTTTGCAGAATCGAGCCCAAGCCGCCCTTTGAGCATCTCGCCGCCCTTCCCTTAACGCTCCGGGGACGGGCGGTTAGGCGCCCGCAATAGCAGCATGCCGTATCCATAGGCGCGATGTCGCCCGACACCACGCGCCAGCAGATCGGCGAACCGCACAGGATCGGCAATTTCCAGCGTCCCGTGGAACGTGGCTTCCGGCCCCTCGGATGCGGTCCCTCCCCGCGCCACCCGGCGACGGCAGAACTGTGCAAGGCGGCTTCGGTCGCGTTCAAGCCGCGCAGCCCCGTCAAGTCTTTCGCTCAACCAATCCACGTAAACCGCTTCGCGGCTCGCTTCCTGCGTTTCGGGCGCTCTGTCGGGGTGGTTGCGCAGCACATGGGCCAGGAAAGCGTCGATCTCCGCCCCTTTGGCGAAGACGCCCAGTGGGGCGTTCAGGCGGCGCACGGGCCGCGTAGTCAGGTCAAACCCTAGCCGCTGCCCTGACACCCAAGCCGCAGGCATCGGCTTTTCCTCCAGCCGCGCAAGGTCGAGCACGCCCAGATGTTCAGGCAGGGCAATGGTTTGCGCCGTGTCCCGCAGACTGGCGGCAGGGACGCTGGCATAGGCGTAAAGATTCCCGATGTCTTTGCGCGGTGGCACCAAAAGGCGAAACGGCTGCAAGGCGGCTATGCCGAAGGTTTCCGCGAGCAGGTGATGCAGAGCGCGGCCCTCGTCAAAGCCATGGCGCTGCACCCAGCCGCGCGTTGCCGCCCATCGGGCGAGGTGCGACAAACGCAAGGGCAAACGGATCAAATGCAGGGTCATGATGCTGCCCCGGTTTCACGCCCACACACTGGCATCCGTCCCTGCACCACCGTGCGGCCGCCGCCATGCAGACCGCTGCGCCAGTTGCGCAGATCGGGCAGGTCGATCCGGCGATCGCCTGCCGGACCTTCGGACTCGGGCCATTGAGCGGAGGCATTCGCGGCCGTGCCTACAACGGCCAGTGCACTGTAGGCGTCAACGGCCTCGCACCAGCCTGCGTACAGTGGGCGTGTGGGCAGGCAGGGCTTGCGCCCGATGAACAACGGGCGGGACGGGCGGCGGAGCGCCTCTGCCAGCTTGTCCAGAGTCGGGGCATTGTCGTTGGCAAGGCGCAGCACCACCAGCACCCGCGCATCGGCCAGATAATCGCGGCGTCGGCGGTGTGGCGAATCATAACTGGCGCCGAACCGGCCTTCAGGGATGCCATGCGTCGTCCAGCCCCTGTCGGTCTTTTCCAACTTGGCGTTTTGGCTGTCTGTGACCAGTCGCCCTTCCCATTCGATCCGGGCGCCAAAGATCAATCTGTCCTGCAGGGCCTGATGCGCTGGGCCATCCGACCAGTGCCAGCCTAGCGCATTTCCAAACAACCCAGTCAGCATCGAGGCTGCCGGAAAGTCGCGCGTCGGGCCAACATGATCAATGGAAACGCCACCAAAGGCTATCAGCGGCGCGCAAAGATCAAGGATCAACCAGCGCTGCATCACGCCAACTGCCCCGGCAACGCCCGCGCCCAGAGCGCCAAATCCATGAGCGATCCGGCATCGGCCCCCGGAACAGGGCTGTTCACCAGCGTCAGCACACGCCGATCCTCGCCCGTGGCGTAGGCGGTGTCAAATCGCGCCAACTGATCGGCAAGGGCAGAGACTGCGGCGGGCAGGTGAGGCTTGCAAGGGTCGCGGAACGCTTCGGCCAGACTGCGCGGCTGGCGGTCGCCTGCCTCCAGCAGCATCAGACCCGCCCGCCCGTAAGGCGCGGTCGAGCCGAGCTTTGCCCCCGGCGTCACCTCGGCAATCAGATAGATCAGGCTGTGCAGCACTTCCCCTGCCAATACAACATCACCCCCGAGATTGCTCAGCAACCCCGGCAGATCGACGACCGCATAGCCATAGAACAGACCCGAGGTCAGTTCGGTTTCCTGAATGGTATCGGCCCCCGGTTCATCTCCGGAAAGATCATCGACTGCGGTGAAATAATCGCTTTCAGCCTCTTCGGCATGAACGGTGAAGGCATGGGCGACATGCACCGGCGCGGTGATGTTGGCCTCAGGGTCAGAGGTGACCATGCGACCGAACAGCGCCGAGGTCAGCCCGCCCGGCAGCGTCGCCGCAGCCTTCATTGCCGCCAAACTGCCCTTCATACCCTTGCGCCATTCCTCTGCCATCACCTTTGCGGCCTTGGCATCGCCTGCCGCCACAGCCGAAATCCGTGAGGCTTCGGAGGCCAGCCATTTCAGTTCCGTCTCACTGAACAACAGGGTTTGCCGCCCCTTCTTGGTGGTGCCCTTGTCGCCGTAAAGTGCCATCTGGAATTCAGGTTCTATAGCGGCGATTACATCCTCGGCGATCACCCCCATTAACGGTTCGATCACTTTCTTGGTCACCAACTCGCGCGACCGGAACGCAACTTCGGCGCCGTCGATCGTGTGCAGCGCATGCGGGTCTTCGGCCAGCCGCCAGTGCCGTTTCAGGCACTGCGAACTGATCCGGGTGCGCAAGGCGCCGCCATAGGGCAACCGCTTGGCCAACCCGCTGTCGTCGCGGTTCAGCAATGTGGCGGTGTAGGAGGTCAGCGTATGGATTTGCAGGAAACGCGGGTTGGTCATGCGGATACATCCTTTTCTGCGGCTTCGGCCACGGCCGCAGCCGTGCTGCGGTCAAGTCTGCGGTAATACTGTTCGGCAATCCGGGCGGTTCCAGTCGGTTGCAGGATCGCCCAAGCGATGCCGCGCACATCCAGTCCGGCCTGCGGCGGGCGGCTGCGG
>JAHYJF010000275.1 GCA_019428955.1 Burkholderiaceae bacterium | reverse complement strand
GGGCCTGGGCCATTTGCTCGCTCAACGCGCTGCCATCCTGCACCACCCGGAGGCCGCGCCCGCCGCCACCGGCGGCGGCCTTGATCATGATGGGATAGCCGATCGTCGCGGCAACCGCCATTGCCTCCTGCTCGTCGTGCAGCACCCCTTCGCTTCCCGGCACCGTCGGCACCCCGGCGCGCTGCGCGGTGGCGCGGGCTACGGCCTTGTCACCCATCATCGCGATCACGTCGGCGCTGGGGCCGACAAAGATCAGCCCCTCCGCTTCGACCCGGCGCGCGAAGGCGGCACTCTCGGCCAGGAACCCGTAGCCGGGGTGAATCGCGTCGGCGCCGACGCTGTGGGCCGCCTTGAGCAGCGCGTCGACATTCAGGTAGCTGCGGGCGGCCTGCGGCGGCCCGATCTCGAGAGCTTCGTCGGCCAGCTGCACCGGCAGCCCGTGGCGGTCGGCCTGGCTATACACGGCGACGGTCGCGATATCGAGTTCGCGCGCGCTACGGATGATCCGCGCAGCGATCTCACCCCGATTCGCGACCAGCAACTTGCGCATCGCCCTGGCTTCCCTCAGGCCTCGATCACGGCCAGGGCCTGCCCGGCCTCAACCGTATCTTCGTTTTCGACCAGGAACGATTGCAGCACGCCGGCGGTATCCGCTTGAACCTGGTTGAAGCTCTTCATCACTTCGACCAATCCGATCACATCGCCGACGGCGACCTGATCGCCTTCGCGCTTGTACTCGGGAGACTGGGGGTTGGCGCGCCGGTAGAAAGTACCAGGCAGCGGGGACAGGATCTCGATGCAAGCCATGGGGTTTCCTTTGACAGTGGGGTCGGGTCAGGCGCCGAGCGCAGTGCGCCTGGTCGCCATTACTTCGGGCAAGGGGCGCACCATCACGCCCGCGGCATCGAGTGCGCTCCGGGTGGCCGCAATCAAGGCGAGCGCTCCGGGCGTATCACTGTGGATGCAGATCGATTCGAAGTCCATCTCGAGATCAGCTCCTTCGACGGTCTTGACCTTGCCTTCGACACAGGCGCGAACGATCCGGCTTGCCACCGCCTCCGGGTCGAGCGCGCCCACGCGACGCGTGAAGACGATCGATCCCGACATGTCGTAGTCACGGTCGCCGTAAAACTCCCGCACCACGGGCTGCCCGAGTTCGCGAGCGACCCGGTAGGTGACCGAAGAGCCCATGCAGAACAGCGCCAGGGAGGGCTCGAGCTTCTGCATCGCCTGCACCAGCAGGCGCGACAATTCGTCGTCGCGGGCGGCCTGCATGTACAGCGCACCGTGGGGCTTGAGATGCTGCAACGAACTGCCGCCAAGCCGCGCAAATTCGCGCATGGCGCCAAGCTGATAGACGATGTCGTTGACCAGTTCGGTTGCCGGCGCGGTGATGTAGCGGCGCCCGAAACCAACCAGGTCGCGGTAGCCCGGGTGGGCGCCGATGCCGACGCCGTTGGCGCACGCCAGCTCGACAGTCCGGCGCATGATGTTCGGGTCGCCGGCGTGAAAGCCGGTAGCGATATTTGCCGACGTCAGCAACGGCATGATTTGCGCGTCGTTGCCGTCGCCGATGGCCCAGGGACCGAAGCCCTCGCCAAGGTCGGAATTCAAGTCGACACAACCAATCTGCATCCTCACGCTCCCGGATCGTGGGGCTGGTAACCGCACCTGGCCCTCACGCAGCAGACAGCTTAATGACCCATCGTCCATTCAGAAAGTATTATTTAGTTATTCAGAACATCATCAAAATCTATATTAAGCTTCCGTTTAACACCCAGGCCGCGGTTATCATTGATCAGCATCTGCGCTCTATTGGAAAAAGTGAAGTCGATATCTTTGCGGGCAGCGACCGAAGAAAGGAGTGGCAATGACCCGGTTGACCGGTCTGACCTTGCGCCAGCTCACCTATTTCATGGTGACCGCCGAGATGGGGCAAATTGCAAAGGCCGCGGCTGAGCTGAACATCTCTCAGCCCGCGATTACGGCTTCGATCCGCGACCTCGAACGGCTCCTCGGGGCGCGGGTGTTCCACCGCACCAACAGTGGCATGAACCTCACGCCCTACGGCAAGCGGGTGCTCGACGTCGCGGGTTCCATCCTCGGGCGTGTCGATGAACTGATGAACCTGCAGTCAACCGACTCGATGATCGAGGGCGAAGTAAGTCTCGCAACCACCTACACAGTGATGGGTTACTTTCTTACGCCCCACTTGCAGCAACTTGGTCGCCTCTACCCGAAGCTGGCGATTCGCGTGCACGAGATACCGCGGGTCGATATCGAACGTGGTCTCCTCGAAGCCCGCTACGGCCTGGCGCTGCTGCTCACCTCCAACATCGTGAGCGCCGACCTGAAACTCCAGACGCTGATGGCGTCTCCCAGGCGGCTGTGGGTGCACGCACAACATCACCTGCTTAAGGAAAACCCGGTCAGCCTGGCGGATGTCGCCCGCGAACCATACGTGATGTTGACCGTCGACGAGGCTGCCGACACCGCCTTGCGCTACTGGAGCAGAACCAAGTACAACCCCAACGTGGTGCTGCGCACCTCATCGGTCGAGGCGGTGCGCAGCATGGTCGCTAACGGTTACGGGGTCGCGATACTGTCCGACATGGTCTATCGCCCCTGGTCGCTGGAGGGGAAGCGTATAGAAACCGTCGTCCTGGCCGACGCCATCCCCAGCATGGAGATCGGGCTGGCCTGGAACCCGCTGGTGGCGAGCACACCCCCGCTTCAGTTGTTGCGCAACTACTTCGCGCAACAGTACCTGGGTCCGGGCACGCCGGCAGATACACAGTAGCGCTATCTTTCGCGCCAACTGGGGGTGGCGAGCAGCATCGATTCCCCCGTCTTCGAAACCCCTCTCAAGCGGCGTTTTCAGGCCCCAGTTTGTCTTGGGTCTTGAGATCGAAATCAGACGCGTCATGACGTTCGTGCAACTGCTCTGAAGGCGCACCCCTGGTGCGGTTCACCATGCGTCCACGCTGCACGGCGGGCGCGCAAGGATCTCTTCGGCCCAACGGCGCAGGTTCCTGTAGCTTTCGACCTGCAGAAACTCGTCCGCGTCATAGGCCTCGCCCAGCACCAGGTTGCCGTACCAGGGCCAGGTGGCAATGTCGGCGATGGAGTATTCGTCGCCGCCCAGATAGGGGGCCGCGCCCTGCAGCCAGAAGAGCCAGTTCATGACCTCGGTGTGCGCCGCAGCTTCCGCGGGCAGGAAATGCCCGAATTTCTCCGCCAGATAGAGAAGGATCGCGCCGCTTTCAAAGACACGACTGCCGGTCTCGGTATCAAGGAGCGCCGGGATTTTCGAGTTTGGATTGACTGCCACGAACCCCGTCGAGAACTGGTCGCCCTCTCCAATCCGGATCAGGTGGGCATCATATTCCGCTCCGCTCTCGCCCAGAGCCAATAACTCCTCAAGCATGATGGTGACCTTCTGGCCATTGGGCGTGCCCAGCGAATAGAGCTGCAAAGGATGTACCCCCCGCGGCAGCGTGGCCTCGTGTGTGGGTCCGGCGATGGGACGGTTGATCTTGGCCCATTCCCCGCCATTTGCGGCGTCCCAGGCCCAGACTTTGGGCGGTTGGTAATTCTTCGTGTCAGACATGATCCTGATCTCCCTATTTCGTGTTTCTGAGCGGCGCGAATTCCCCGGCCGCATCCGCCAGCACCGTGTCGTCAGACAGGTTGCGGGAATCGGTGAAGCGAGCCGCAATAGAGGTCTGTTTCAGCTCGCGCAGCTTCTTCGGTGGGGTGGTCATGATGCCCTTCTTGACGCCAAAGGAATTGCAGGGCTTGGAACCGATGATCCGAGCGCGCTGTCGAGCAACCTGGTCAACACCGTCGCAAAGGCTTCAGGGGCGATGGGGCCTCCCGCCAGTTCCGCGGCGGCCACGGTACGGCGGCGCAGAACGGCTTCATCTTCGGGGTGCCCCATGACCTCGCACAGCAGGCCCCAGTCGGTCGCGCCGACCAAGGTTCCCGCGACCAGCAGGACCCCGGCCTGCTTCCTCCTTTGCGCCAGGCCGACCAGTTTGCGACCGTCGGCAGCCACGACTTCCCAGGGCGACAAGGCCCCAAAGCATGCCCAGCCAACGCTTCGAATCCGCAGCGCCGCATTGGCGCCCGCGATCTCCTGTGGCGGCAGCGCACGGGCCGGCACGCCCATTTGCCCGAGCGCCCCGGCATGGACCTCGCCGAGCCAGCGATAGCTTCCCGCCAGGGTTTCGCCGAGTAGCGGATGCCCGGTGGGCAAGGCGATCGAGGCGCTCACCATCCACGGCCCCGCCAGCACGGCCCCGCCGCC
>JAHYJF010000274.1 GCA_019428955.1 Burkholderiaceae bacterium | reverse complement strand
CCGCCACCATGTCGGCAAAGCTGAGTTGATCCTCCGCGATGCCGCGGCACTTGGCGATCAGCCGGGCAATCTGGTGGCGCTGGTCGACAGCGAGCATATTGAAATGACCCGCTGGCGTCGCCATGCGGCGCAGGCCGCGCATCTTTCCGAGATGAAGTTCGTTGGTCATGATCGCTCCACAATACCGTGCGGCGTCTGCCCGGGAGGGTAGCGAACGCTGGGTGACATCAGTCCTTGAGCGCTCCCATCGTCAATCCCTGAACGATGGATTTGCGCACGAAGAAAGCGAAGATCGAGACCGGCAGCACGATCAGGGTCGCCGCCGCGCCGATCCCGGCCCAGTCGATCTTGCCGTAGGAGATGAAGTTGTAGACCGCCACCGGCACGGTTTTGGTCTTGGGGCCCGAGAGGATCAGCGAGAAGAGGAACTGGTTCCAGGAGAAGATGAACGCCATGATCGCCGAAGTGGCTATGCCATTGCGCATCAGCGGCAGCACGATCAGCCTGAAACTCTGCCAGCGCGAACAGCCGTCGATCATGGCTGCGTCTTCCAGTTCGTGGGGCATGTTCTCGAAGAACGACACCATCAGCCAGATCACCATCGGCATGGTGATTATCAGGTGGGTGATGGTGAGCGCGGTGTAGCTGTCGATCAGCCGCAGGTAGCGGAAGATGATGTACCACGGCAGCAGGTAGCTTACGAAGGGCGTCATCCGGGCGACCAGGACCAGGAGGCCGATCTTGCCCTGGCGATACTTGGCAATCGAATAGGCCGCGGGCAGGCCCAGCACCAGCGACACGCCGGTGGCCAGCGTCGCGATGATCAGGCTGTTCATCAGGTACTGCAGGAAGTTGTACTGGTCGAAGACCGCCTTGAAGTTCTCCAGCGTTGGAGTGAAGATGAATTCCGGCGGGTAGGAAATATTCTGCACCCCGGTCTTGAGACCGGTCATGATCATCCAGATGAAGACGAACAGCGGCGGCAGGCACAAGGCGATCGCGCCGAAGTAGAAGAGCGTCGTCCTGATCGTCCTGGCCAGCTTCTTGTTGGTAGTTGTGCTCATCGCCGCCCCGCCATCAGATCGCCAGGGTGTCGCGACGCAGGCGATTCATCACCACGTTGAAGACCAGCACGATCATGAACACGATCACCATCAGCGCCGAACCGTAGCCGGCCTTGAAGAATCCGAAGCCGACGTTGTAGGAATAGAGATACAGGGTTTCCGAGGCAACCCCCGGGCCGCCCTGGGTGATGGTGTAGATCATGTCGAATTCCTTGAGGTTGTCCAGGGAACGCAACATCAGCGCGGCGATGAGCACCGGCCGGATCAGCGGCAGGGTGATGTACCAGAAGATCTGTAGCGCGTTGGCGCCGTCGATCCGGGCCGCCTCGTAGGGGTCATGGGGCAGGGACTTGAGACCGGCGAGCACGATCAGCGTGATCATCGGCGTCCACTTCCACACGTCCACCATCACCAGCGTGGGGATCACCAGCTGCGAACTGCTGACCCACAGGCCGGGCGGCAGGCCGATGCTGGTCAGCAGGTAGTTGAGCACCCCGATTTCGGGGTTGAGCATGATCCGCCAGATCAGCGCCACTGCCACCGGGGTCGCGGCAAACGGGACGATGTAGATCGCCTGGACGATTTCGCTGCCGCGGAAATTGCGGTTGAAATAGAGCGCGATTGCGAGCCCCAGCGATATTTCCAGCGCCAGGCTCGCGCCGCTGAAATAGATCATCACCCACAGCCCGTTCCAGACCCGCTCGTCGCCAAAGGCCTCGATGAAGTTGTCGATGCCGTTGAACTGCGGCTCGCCCAGCCCGATCGTCCACTTGGTGAAGGTCAGGTAGAGGTTGAACGCGATCGGCAACACAATGATCAGCAACAGGACGGCCACCGCCGGCGCCGGGAAGAAAAACTTCTGGCGCCGGTCGATGAAACGCGCAATGGAACGCACGGTGGCCATCCGGTATCTGCCTTACAGTTCCATCTTCCTGTCCATCAGCTCGGCAGCTTTCTTCGCCGATTCGGCGACATTCTTGCCTTCGATCGCATCGACGATCACCTGGCCGGTGATGTCGCGAATTTCAGGTACGTTGAGCACTGGCGGGTTCCACTGGCCCTGGCCGATGTCGAACGACTTCATGGTTGCCGCGGTCCAGTCGGGCTGCTTGTCGCCCGCCTTGTATTCCGGGGAAGTCCACGACGAGGTCCGGCCCGAGGGCACGCCGGCGAGCAGCGCACCGAGTCCGTTTTCCTTGTTGGTTGCCCACTGCACGAAGAGCCATGCCGCCTTCTGACGATCGGCAGCGCTGTTCTTGTTGATCGACAGGCTCCAGTTCGACACGTGCGGCAGTTGCAGGCCCTTGGGACCAGCCGGAATCACCGCGTAGCCAACCTTGCCGGCCACCTTCGATTCCTTGGGGTTTTCGTAGAGCGCCTTGAAGACGTTGGCGTCATAGATCATCGCCGCCTTGCCTTCCATGAAGGCCGAAGTGCTCTCGGCCCAGTGCAGCATGGTCCCGCCCTTGGGGCCGTAGTTGCGCAGCAGGTCGCCGTAGAACTTGAACGCGGCGATGCTCTCGGGCGCCGCAAAGTTCGACTTGCCCTGGGCATTGGTCCACGATCCACCAAAGGTATAGAGGAAATCGACCCACTGCGAGGTGGCCGCTGCCTTCTTGCCGCGCAGCGTGATGCCGACCATCTGCTTGCCGTCGACTTCCTTGCCGGTGAAGAACTTGGCGGTTTCCTCGAGCTCCTTCATGGTGCTCGGGACCTTGCGCTTGAACCGGGTGAACAGGTCCTTGCGATAGGCCAGCAGCGAGGTCTCGGCGTTGATCACCACTCCGACGCGTTTGCCCTCGATCGACGAGGCCGTGGCGAAACTGGCGAAAAAGTCCCTGGGATCCCACGATTCGTCGGTCATCTTGGGGTCGGCGATGTAGCCGTCGAGCGGCTGCAGCCAGCCGGCCTTTGAGTAATAACGCGCATCCTGGCCCGGCATGATCATGAAGCCGTCAACCTTGCCGCCGGAGTTGAGTTCGATCGCCAGTTTGTTGCGATACTGGTCTTCGGGGAAGGTCTCGATGACCACCTTGATGCCGGTCATCTTTTCGAACTCGGCGACCTTGGGCTCGATGTAGGTGGTGAACGGATGCTTGTTCATCAGGAAGCGGATCTCGGTGCCATGGGACTGCTTCCAGTCGATGCCGGCGTAGGCGTTGACCGCTATCAAACCAACCGACAGCGAAGCGGCCAGCGCAATGGACTTCAGTACTGTTTTCATATTTCCTCCTGGCACAAATCAATTGACACACACGTCACACGATGGTTCGTGACGTCTCCTTGTCGAAGACATGAGTCTTCACCATCTTCATATCCACCTGGATCTGCTCGCCCACGGTCAATGGCCGTTCGGGCGCGTCCATCCTGGCAACCAGCGAATGCTCACCACAGCTGAGGTGCACGAATATTTCGGGGCCGAGGGTTTCCACCACGTCGGCGTTGGCGGTCATGGTGTTGCCCTGGTCGGGGCGGGCCGGGTCGTGCATCGCCATGTTCTCGGGACGAACGCCGAACTGCACGGCCTTGCCGGCGTAGGGCGCGAGCTGGGCGTTGAAGGCTTCCGGCGCGCGCACCTTGAAGCTGCCGGCGTCGATGAACCAGGCGCCATTTTCCCGCACCAGCGTGGCGTCGACGAAGTTCATCGCCGGCGAGCCAATGAAACCGGCAACGAAACGATTCGCCGGTCGGGAGTAGACCTCCATCGGCATGCCGGTCTGCTGCAGCGTGCCCTGGTGCATGATGAAGATCCGCTCGGCCATGGTCATCGCCTCGACCTGGTCATGGGTGACGTAGATGATGGTGGCTCCGAGGCGGCGGTGCAGCTTGCTGATCTCGGCCCTCATCGCCACCCGCAGCTTGGCGTCGAGGTTGGACAGCGGTTCGTCGAACAGGAAGACCTTGGGCTTGCGCACGATCGCGCGCCCCAGCGCCACCCGCTGGCGCTGGCCACCGGAGAGTTCCTTGGGCTTGCGATCGAGCAGTTCATGGATGCCGAGAATGTCGGCCGCTTCCTGCACTCGCTGAGTAATCTCGTCAGGCTCGAACTTGCGGATCTTGAGTCCGAAGCCCATGTTGTCGCGCACGTTCATGTGCGGGTAGAGCGCGTAGTTCTGGAACACCATGGCGATGTCCCGGTCCTTGGGGTCCATGTCGTTGACCAGCGTGTCGCCGATGTAGATCTCGCCCGCGGTAATCGGTTCAAGTCCGGCGATCATCCGCAACACGGTGGTCTTGCCGCATCCCGAAGACCCGACCAGCACCGC
>JAHYJF010000273.1 GCA_019428955.1 Burkholderiaceae bacterium | reverse complement strand
ACCGGAAACAGTTCGGCGCACAGGTAAGTGGTGTTGCCGTCGTCGACCACCGCGATGGCGTCGTCGGGAACCGCGTGGCGCAGGGCTGCGAAGAAGCGCCCCGGGTTGACCCGCTCCTTGCTGTCGTGCTCGAGCCACTCGTCGCGGTAGGAGCGCTTGTCGCGGGCGATGGCGGCGTGCAGCGCGTCATTGCGGGGCCGCGGCGCGACCTCGCTCACCCCGGCCTCGTCCATCGAGAGCGCTTGCCAGAGCGCCTCGAGCCCGGCGCCGGCGTCGCAGGCGAGCTCGATCCTGGCCGGATAGTTGGCGTTGAAGACCCCCGGGTCGATATCGAGGTGGATCAGGTTCTCGGGCACCTTGACGCCGAAGCTCCCGGTGGCGATCTCCGAAAAGCGCGCCCCCACCGCCAGCAGGCAGTCGCAGTCCTTGAAGGCGTTGCGCGCCGCCGGCACCGCCGCCGGACCGAACCCGAAGCCGACGTGCAGCGGGTGATTGGCCGGAAAGACCGATAAGCCCTGCAAGGTGGTCGCCACCGGCGCCTGCAGATGATCGGCGATCTTTCTGAGCGTCGCGGTCGCTTCGCGCGCGCCCCAGCCGGCAAAGATCGCCGGTCGCCGTGCCGAGCGCAGCAGCGCAGCCGCCGCGGCGAAGCGCGCCGGGGCCGGCAACGATGGTGCTTCGGACGCGCCGGGAACGAACTTCGGCATTTCGCCCGCTTCACCGGGGAACAGTTGCAGGTTGACCGGAAGTTCGACGAACACCGGTCCCGGCACCCCGCCGGTGGCAATGCGGTAGGCCTCGAAGATCGTCGGCATCACCCGTTCATGGCGCTCGACGCGAAACACCGCCTTGGTCAACGGCGCGACAAAAGCCAGCTGGTCGATCTCGTGGAGCTGGTAGCGCCGGTCGGTATCGGTGCGAATCCCGCCGCAGATGATCAGCATCGGAATGCCGTCGACAAAGGCCTCGGCGATGCCGCTGGCGGCATGGGTCACGCCGGCCGCCGGGACGATCACGATGGTTCCGATCGAATCCGAGACCCGGCTGACCGCGTCGGCCATGAAGGCGGCCCCGCCCTCGTGGGTGACCAGCACCGGCGTGATCAGCTTCGAACTGTTGAGCTCATCGTAGAGCTCGGTGTTGTGGACCCCGGGAATTCCGAAAGTGTGACGCACCCCGAGCTGTTCGAGGGCCCGCACGGCCAGCCAGGCGGCAGTCTTGTTCATAATTGATTCCCGCTTGATGTTCCGCCAATCGCCCGACCGGCAATCCGACCACCGAGGATACAGCCTCCCAGGAATCCGCCTTCGAGGCCGCGCAGGCCATGCATTCCGCCACCGCCAAAGCCCGCCGCCTCGCCGGCGGCGAACAGCCCCGGGATTGGTTCTCCGCCGGCGTCGAGCACGCGGCACGAGAGGTCGGTCTGGATGCCGCCAAGCGACTTGCGGCTGATGACGAACTCGCGGATCGCCACTAGCGGCATCGCCTTGTCATCGACGATGCGCTGCGAACTGGCGGTGCGAACTCGATCGCCGCGCCAGGCCTTCATCGCGGCGATCCGCTCGAGCTGGGAATCGTCATAGGGTGCACCGCGCGCCACCGCGGCGTCGTAGCGGCTGACCGCGGCCGCGACCCGCTCGAATTCGACCGCTTCATCGCCGTTGGCCCGATTCATCGCCGCGACCAGTTCGCGCAGGTTGGGTGCAACCACCACGTCGGCACAGTTCTCGGTCAGCTGGCGATAGAGCCAGCGGTTGCCGAGCAACAGGTCGCGCGCCGTCGCGAGGATCTTGCGCTGGCGCATCGAGGGGTTGAATTCCGAGCCCGAAATGGCCAGTTCCTTGAGCGCGATGCGCCGGTTCATCAGCTGCCAGGAATACTGCCGCTGCTGGGCGCAGACCCGGGTGACCAGTTCCCGGGTGTCGAAGCCGCTCATCATCGGCTCCGGCCCGATCCGCTCGCCGCGCCAGTCGAGCCACAGCGCCGAGCGCGGCGGCACCACCGAGAGGCCGTGGTCCGGTTTGCGGGGCTGCCAGTGATGCACGCCCGACGCGTAGTTCCACATCCGCTCGAGGTTGGTCAGCCGGGCGCCAACCGCCTGCGCGGCGTCATGCAAGGTGCCATCGGCAAAGCGGTGCGAACCGTTGAGGATGGTTTCCGGAGGAGTCCCCCAGTCGGCATGCCAGTTACGCCGCACCCGCTCGATGCTACCGTTGATTCCGCCAGCGGCAACCAGCACGCAGCCCGCGCGGGCCTCGAACGGCAAACCATCTTTCTCCCCAACGCCGGCGCAGCCGCTGATCTGGCCGGCGCTGCTCACCAGCCGCTCGACGCGGTGGCCGAAGGCGATCGTCAGCCGGTCACGCCGGGGATGGGACTCTAGCCGCAGCAGCAGGCGGCGCACCAGTTCGAAGCCGGTGCCCCAGACCATGTGGAAGCGCGGCACCGAGTTGCCCGGGGTCGCGCCGCCGCGCTCGATCCAGTGGGGCACCGGGAAGAACGAGACTCCGCGCCCCTTGACCCACTGGTAGACGTCCTCGTGGCAGCGCTCGACGTAGGCCTCGGCCCAGCGGCGCGGCCAGATGTCGTCGGCCGTGAACTCGGCAAAACTCGCCCAATCGGCATAGGCCTGGGCCGGGGTGTCGCGGACGCCGGCGCGGCGCTGCTCGTTGCTGCCGACCACGAAGATGCCGCCGAAGCTTTCCTTGGCCAGGCCGCCGAAATTCTCCTGGCGGTCGCGATCGAGCAGCACCACCCGTTGCCCGGCGTCGAGCAGCTCCAGGCAGGCGCAAATTCCCGCCAGCCCGGCGCCAATCACGATCACGTCACCAGCATAGCTGCGCATCCGGTCACCTCCAGCCACTGCACTGCATCGTCTCAAAGCCAGCCGCGGCCTTCATGATAGCGTCCAACCGGATACGGGCGGTGGCGATCATGGTAGCCGCGCGAAGCCATTCACTGTTTCACTGGAACTCAAGACGGAAACAATCAAGTATTCCATGGCGCCAACAGTGGTCACTGCCCCGATCGCGGTAAACTGCCGGCCAACCGACCTGGAGACCGGAAACCGGGTGCGGATCCCTCCGACAATTAAGGACTGGAAATGAAGCGATTGACCAAATGGCTTTGGGCGGCCTTCGCCTTAATCAGCGTCAGCGCTGCCTGGGCCAATCCCAAAACCGGTCCCGCCGCTCCGGCCCCGGCCGCCGCTTCTGCCCCGGCCGCCGCTTCGGGCGTCAGCGGCGAAGTAATGGAAGTGCACGATGTCGAGTCCTACACCTACCTGCGCCTGAAGACCGCCAGTGGGGATGTCTGGGCGGCCGTGCCGACCACCAAGGTCAAGAAGGGCGCCAAGGTCACGCTCCAGAACCAGATGACGATGACCAACTTCGAGAGCAAGTCGCTGAAGAAGAAATTCGACAGGATCCTCTTTGCCACCCTGGCCGGCAGCGACGGCGCCGCGGCGCGCGCGCCGAGCGCTCCAGCAGCGGCCAGCGCGCCGATCAAGGTTGCCAAGGCGACTGGATCCGGGGCCTACACGGTGGCCGAGGTGATCGCCAAGCGCACCGAACTCAAGGGTAAGCAGGTGCAGATTCACGGCCAGGTCGTCAAGTTCATGCCCGGCATCATGAAGCGCAACTGGGTTCATATCCAGGACGGCTCGGGCACGGCCGCGGCGAAGAACCACGACATCCTGGTCACGACGCTGGACTCGGCCAAGATCGGCGACGTGGTACTGGTCAAGGGCCAGGTCGGCAACAACCGTGACTTCGGCTCCGGCTACACCTATCCGGTGCTGGTCGAAGAGGCCAAGCTGCAGAAGTAGGCGCGGTGCTTCTCCCAACGGCAGGGGAAATCAGGGCTCGTAGTCGTAGTCGACTATGAGCGGCGCGTGGTCACTGAAGCGCTCTTCCTTGTAAACCGCGGCGGCGCGCGCCGCCGCGGCAATCACCGGAGTGGCGATCTGGTAGTCGAGCCGCCAGCCGACGTTCTTGGCCCAGGCCCGGCCGCGATTGCTCCACCAGGTGTAGCTCTCGCCGGTGGCCTCGGGATGCAGCCGGCGGTAGACGTCGACCCAGTCCTCATTTGAAAACAGCCGGCCGATCCAGGCCCGTTCCTCGGGCAGGAAACCGGAATTCTTCTGGTTCGACTTCCAGTTCCTGAGATCCTTCTCGGTGTGGGCGATGTTCCAGTCGCCGCAGACGATGACATCGCGCCCGCAAGCGCCGAGTTGCTCCAGGTGCGGCGCGAAGCGCGCCATGAACTCGAACTTGGCCGCCTGGCGCAAGTCACCACTCGAGCCCGACGGGAGGTAGACCGAGACTACCGACAGGTTGCCGAACACC